>CAZAHK010000054.1:0-10241 GCA_964484555.1 uncultured Desulfobacula sp. | reverse complement strand
CTGGGCTGATCAGGCCCTCCCTCTCCTTTATGCTGCTATTTGCCGAAATAGGCATCGGGCAGCCAGAGCGCAATCTGCGGAAACAGCATGACCAGAACCAATCCGAGCACCATGACAAAGGCAAAGGGCACAATGGAACGGTAAATATCCCCCAAAGACACCTCGGGAGGGGCCATGGCCTTCATCAAAAACAAATTATACCCGAATGGCGGCGTAATATAGGCAATCTGACAGGTAATGGTGTAGAGAACCCCATACCAGACCGGATCAAACCCCAGGCTCATGACCAGGGGGACATAAAGCGGGGCCACAATGATGAGCATGGCCGTATCATCCAAAAACATCCCCATGAGGATATAGGAGACCTGCATCATAATCAGCACCCCCCAGGGGGTCAGATGCCACTGATCCAGAAATAGGGATTTTATGGCATGCACGGCGCCGAGTCCGTCAAACACGGCTCCGAAACACAGGGCCGCCAGAATCACCCACATGAACATGCAACTGACACTCAGGGTATTGCGCAGGGTGTCCTGCATGACCTTCCAGGTCAGCCGGCGTCTGAAAGCCGCAGCCAGGGTGGTGGCGGCGGCCCCGGCAGCCGAGCATTCAACCAGGCTGGTGATGCCCATGAGGAAAAGTCCGGTCATGGCAATGATAATGATCACGGGAATGATCCCGGCCCGTAGCAGAACAAACCTTTCCTTCCAGGTGATCTGTTGCCGTTCTTCCAGGGACAAAGCTGGCCCGAGGGACGGATTCAGCTTGCAACGGATGAGAATATAGAGGACGAAGAGGGCAGCCAGCAAAAGGCCGGGAAAAACCCCGGCCATCCATAACCGGCCCACATTCTGCCGTGCGATCATGCCATAAAGCACCAATACCACACTGGGCGGAACCAGGATACCCAGGGAACTGCCGGCCTGGATGACACCGGTCACCATCACCTTATCGTATTTCCGCTTCAGCATTTCAGGCAGGGCAATGGTGGCTCCGATGGCCATCCCGGCCACACTCAGGCCGTTCATGGCGGAGATGGCCACCATCAGACCGATGGTGCCCACGGCCAGACCGCCGTTGACCGGGCCTGTCCAGACGTGGAACATGCGGTAGAGGTCACTGGCGATGCCGGATTCGGAAAACATATACCCCATATAAATAAACAAAGGCAGGGTCAGGAGGGGATACCAGTTCAGCAAAATAAAGCTGGCATTGAAGGGCATTTCCACTCCCCCGTTTCCCCAGAGGAGAAGCGAGAAAAAAGCAGCCACACCGCCGATGGCGGCAAAAACACGCTGTCCGGTGAGGAGCATGAGAACCATGGAAGAGAAGATTAAGATAGCGATCAGTTCATGACTCATTTTACTTTTCCCCCCTGGCTTTGGACAGATCCTTGAACCATTCCGCAAGACACTGCAAGAGCATCAATAAAATTCCGATGGTCATGATGACCTTGATGGGAACCAGAGGCGGCCCCCAGGGCGTATAGCTTTTCTGCTTGTATTCAATGGCGTATTGAAGGCTGGAAATTGAGCCGATCAAGAGAACCACCATGTAAAAAATCAGGATGGGCCCGGTAATAAGATCGGCAATGGCCTTTCTCTGTTTGGACCACCGGCCGTAGAGCAGGTCCATCCGGACATGGCCGTCAATCATCATGGAATACCCGCCGCCCAGCAGGTAATAGGCAGCCATAACAAACTGGGCCACTTCCACGGCCCAGATATGGGGCAGATTAAAGGCGGTTCTGGATATGGATTCAAACAGCAAGATACCGCCCATGGCAAAGACCAGATACATTGAAAACTTTCCCACAGCCGTATTCACAGCCTCAACGGATCTTACAAATATTCTAATTGGTTTGAGCATACTGCACCTTTACATTCAATTCTTCTTTGCTGGATAAAAATGAGCAATTACTTACACAAGCCTCGATATCTCCCCTGGTAAGTAATTGCTCAATCTAGGGTTCTTCAGAATCAGCCTTCCCTACCCGATTCCGGTTTACTGCGAAAGGCCGACATCATTCATCAATGCTCAGCAGCCGCCATATTAATACCGGTATGGAGGACCTGCAGCTTCCATGGTCTTGGCGTATTCTTTGAGAATGGCCACCACTTTTGCACTTCTTGGGCTCTTGGCAGCCACTTCATCCCATAATTTATAAGCCGCATCCTCAACCACCTTCCATTCTTCCTGAGGAATGGTGGTCAACTGCATCTTGCCGCCCTTGGTCCGGTAGTTGGCTTCTCCATACCAATACCAGTGCTGACGGTAATAGTGTGAACTGTCCATGCAGAGCCTGAACAGGGTCTGCAGATGCTCGGGCATGGCATTCCATTTATCGGTATTGGCAAAATAGGAACCGGCCCAAGCCCCGGAGATGGGGTTGGTCAGGTAATATTTACACACATCGGCCCAGCCCACGGTGTACACCTCGGTAATACCGGACCAGCAGACACCGTCCAGCTCGCCTGTCTGAATGGCCATCTGGACATCCGAATAGGGAAGGGACATGGGGATGACACCGAATTGCTGCATGAATTTGCCGCCGGTGGGGAAGGTATAAACCCTCAGGCCCTTCAGGTCGGCCAGGCTCTTGATGGGTTTGGAAGTGGAAAAATTACAGGGATCCCAGGCCCCGGTGCTCAGCCAGGTCACACCCTTGACTTCAGCATAGGCTTCTTCCCAGATTTTGTTGAGCCCCATCCAGTGCCACAGGGCGGGAACGTCCAGGGAATACCGGGAGGCAAATGGGAAATAGGCGGCAAATATGGCCACGTCAACGGGAGCGGCCATGGAATCGTCGTCACTCTGGGCGGCATCGATGGTGCCCTCGGCAACGGCCCGGAACAGTTCCCCCTGGGGAACAAGCTGATCGGCATTATACAGTTCGATGACCATTTCCCCATTGGCTGCCTTATTAAAGGCGTCAATGGAAGGTTTAATGACATGTTCTGCCAAGGCGGGTCCTGCATAGGTCTGCAGCCTCCATTTCGTGGTCGTTTTTTTGCTTGTTACTACAGCCGGCCCTGATTCTTTTTTATTTTCAGAAGAATCTTCTGTTTTCTTTTCACACCCTAATATAAGCCCTACGGATGTTGCTGCAATTGCCGCTGCGGTTCCTGTTCCTGCTTTTTTGATAAATTCGCGTCTCTCCATTTTCCATCACTCCTTTGTTGATGTTTTATTTACACTCAACCAAATCATATAACAATGTGTTTAGGGATATCCCAATTATCCTGAACCCCACATGCAACACCATATGCCACATCTCGCCCAACAAACAATAGTTTTTTTGAAATATTACAGGATGACACCTGAAAATACTTCCGGCATCATGAACCCTTCCGGTGGCCGGTCAGGTCACCGGAAGGGGTGAATATTTACCCAAGCATTTTTCTGAGCAGGCCTTTTACAATCTGCACTTTGAAGGCATTTTTGGCGAGCGGCCTGACCGATTTTACGGCAAGGTCACCGGCGGCCAGGGCGGTTTTATCGCCGGCGGGTTTGCCTTCCAGGAAGATTTCAACCGCCTTAGCCCGCAACGGAACCGGCGCCACGGCCCCCAGGACAATGCTCGCATCCTTGATGGTCTTTCCTTCCAGGTCAAAGGAATAGGCAAGGCTCACAATGGGAAAATCAATGGCATTCCGTATTCTGAATTTCTGATACCCCTGGCGGTTGGTTTTTGAAGGCGCCGGGATTTCGATCTCCTCTACCAGTTCACCCTCTTCAAGAACCGTGCACTTCATGATGTCTGCGGCAAAGAAATCATCGGCGGCAATGGTCCGTTGTGTGGTTTTGATCTTTGCCCCCAAGGCCATAAGGGCCGGGGCCATATCCGATGCATTCACGGCAATGCAGCCGCAGTTGACACACCGGGCCGCTTCGGACCGGATATGCTCCAGGGTTTGGATGTCCGGGGTTCTGCTGCCTTTGTTCTGGCCGTCACAATGCATGTCCAGGGATTCGCCCATGGGCATATGGGACAGGGGTTTGATCTTGGCGATGGCATAGGCGGTTTTACGCCCGGCAGCCACGGCATGGATCACTGACAGGGGGCCGCTGACAATGTCCCCGCCGGCATAAACCCCTTCCAGATTGGTAGCCCGGGTTTTTTCATCAATGACAATGAGACCGCGCAGGGTGTCCACCTCGTCCTTGGTATAGGAGAGGTCCGTGGCCTGGCCAATGGCCAGGATGATCTGGTCTGCCTCGATGGTCTTTTTGACGGACGGATCAAAGGCGGGATTAAACCGGCCGGTTGCATCAAACACCGAAGTACAGCTCAGCACTTCCAGCCCGGCCACCTTGCCCTTTTTCTCGATGATCCGGTCCGGGCCAAAGGAAGTGAGGAAGGTGACCCCTTCATGGAGGGCTTCGGAAATTTCCTCTTCAAAGGCCGGCATTTCCTCCCGGGACTCCAGGCAGACCATGGTGACCTTGGCCGCGCCCAGGCGGCGGGCGGTCACGGCCACATCCACGGCCACATTACCGCCGCCGATGACCAGGACGGTTTTGCCCACGGCGGGTTTTTTGCCCAGTTCAATGGAAGACAGGAACCCAATGCCCGGGGTCAGCAATTCCTTTTTGTCCAGGTCCAGGGATCTTTCCCCCCAGGCCCCCGAAGCCAGGAACACGCTTTTGAATTTCTTTCTCAGGTCCTTGAAGGTGGCGCCTTTTTCGCCCACGGGGGTGTTCATCTTAAAGATAATGCCCATGGCCTCAAAGGCCTTGACCTGTTTTTCCACCACCTCCTTGGGAAGGCGGTGGGCCGGGATGCCGTAGGTCAGCATGCCGCCGGCCTTGGGCATTTTCTCAAACACCGTGACCTCATACCCGGCTTTTCTCAGATAATAGGCAGCGGAAAGCCCTGCGGGTCCTGATCCGACAACGGCCACCCCTTCTTTTTTCTGCTTTTTAGGGGGGGCCAGAAATTCCTTGGCATGGTCCAGGATATAGTCGCCCACCACCTGCTCGACATTCCGGATGGACACGGCCTCATCAAAATCCGACCGGTTGCATTTGGACTCGCAGAGATGCGGGCAGATCCGGCCCGTGAGAGCCGGAATGGGATTGTTTTCAAGGATGATCAGAGCCGCGGCCTTGAGATCGCCCTTGCGGACATGGTCCATATAGGCCGGAATCTCGATGTTCCCCGGGCAGGTCTGGGTGCAGGCCGGCACACCAACCCGGACGCTGCCGAAAATGGAATGATACCGGTTCTCCCCCAACAGGGCCGCGCATTTGCTGCCGCCCTTTCTCAGGCAGTGGAACATATCCTCCGGGGTCCGGTAATACCAGCACCGGGGCTCCTGGCAGATATTTCCGCCCAGGGTGCCCATGTTCCGGATTTCCAGCGAGGCCACGGACCGGGCCGCTTCCGCCAGCAGGGCATAGTTTTTCCGGACAGTCTCGTTTTTACAGATGTCGGTGAGGGTGGTGAGGGCGCCGATGCGAAGCCCTTTCTTGCCCGTCTTCACGTAGCTGAGATTGGGGATGGTCTTAAGGTCCACCACCAGTTCCGGAGATTCGGCATGGATTTTATCCTTGAGTACACCCAGCAGATCCGTGCCGCCCGCGATTGCCGAAGCCTTGCCCCTTCCTTTGGCCAGGATTTCCGAGGCTTCCGTAAGAGATGAGGCTGATATATGTTTGAAGTTTCTGAGAGTCATCTTTTTCTCCTTAAACCTTTCCCAGGGCCCGGATAATTTTTTCGGGCTTGACCGGAATATCATTAATTCTGACACCGATGGCGTTATAGATGGCATTCATGACCGCACGAGGCGTGCAGGTCAGGGTCCCTTCCCCAATTCCGGCGGCCCCGTATTTTCCGGCGCCCTTCCAGACCTCAAGAAGGATGGGGTCGATATCCGGCATATCGGCCATGGTGGGAATCTTATAATCGATAAAATTAAAATTCAGGGGCACGCCGGTGGCGTCGTCGTAAATAATTTCTTCGGTCAAGGCTTCGCCCATGCCCATGACCTGGCCGCCCACCTGCTGGGCTTCGGCGCCCGAGGCAAACATGACGGTGCCGCAATCGTTGATGACCACCAGGTGAAGCACATCCACCTTTCCGGTGTCGGTATCCACTTCCACTTCGGCGAAATTGGCAAAATAGGGAACTCCGGTTCGTTTCTGGTTCACCTTCCGGCTAAGGGTCACCACAATGGGCACAAGGTCATCCTGGAACAGGACTTCCTTTACGGTCATGCCCTGTTTCGGCTTTTTCCGGATAAACACGCGGCCCTCGTCAATGTTCAATTCCTTTGAGTTTACATTGAAAATGAGTTCAGCCCTCTTGAGAACCTGCTTTTTAACTTCCTTGGCCACATCCACCAGCACTTCGGACTGAAGATAGGATACGGCGCTGTCCGTCTGTACACAGTCCTTCATACTGGTTTCCGTGTCCACCACATGGTTCCAATGGATATCCTCGGGGGTAATGCCGAGAAAAGACAGGGCTTCTGCACATCCGAGAACGTTGCAGGTATTGGAGCCGGTGCCTATTTCCACGGTGGGGGCATTCAAAATGACGGTGCCGTCGGGGTTCAGGGTAACGGAAACCGGGATGCGTCCGCGGCGGGCTTCCTGCCATTCCGCATGCCAGGCCGGATGCAGGGAAAATCCCACCCCGCGTTTTTTTGACTTGCCATAGACAGGCCCCTGGCCCGGCTTGGCATTTCGTTTCGTTTTCCATCCAATCTTTTCTGAGCCCTGTCGCAGAACCTGGGTCAAACTCTTGTCCGGAAGTTTTTCCCATTCATGGCCGAAATTCTGAATACACAGATCCAGGGGGTCCCTGTCCAGTTTTTCAGCCAAAAGGTCAATGACATGTCCGAAAATCAAATTGAACTGCGAATTGCCGACCCCCCGCATCATGCAGCCGGGCAATTTATTGGTATACACCCCATAGGCTTCAAGCTTGACATTGGGGACATGGGCAAAGGAAACTTCGGCAATTTCAAGGGGCGCAAACTTCAAGGCAAAAATGGTATGGTCGGCATAGGCCCCTGCATTACCGATGGATTTAAAATACATGGAGGTGATGGTCCCGTCTTTTTTAGCGCCCACCTTGCCGTGATAAATGGCCGGCTGCCGGGAATCATGGAAGCTTTCCCTGCGGGTATGCTTGAATTTCACCGGGCAGCCCGTTTTCTTGGAAAGTATGGCCGTAAACAGGAAGAAGGGCTGATCCCCGGTATCCCCCCGGCCAAACTGACCCCCGACATAGGAGCTGACCACCTTGACCTTGTGTATGGGCAGATCCAGCATCTGGCTGATGTGCATGCGGGTCTGGTCCGCTTCATAGGAATTGGAGTAAACAATGAGCTTCTCGTCGGTCCAGTCCACCACCAGGCACCAGTTGTCAAGGGAGGCCTGGGTCGCATTGTGATGGATGGAGGTTCCCTCGATCACCACCTCGGCCTTGGCAAAATCCTTATCCACATCCCCCTTGTTCAGGAACACATCCTTTCCCCCTTTTATCTCCTCGGGCAGGATATTGGTCTTGCTGATTTCCGGGTGAATCACGGGAGCGCCCGGCTTCATGGCTTCGAGGGGATCAAGGACAAAGGGCAGAACCTCCCATTCCACATCAATCAGGCGGAGGGCTTCCTCGGCAATGGCTTCGCTTTCCGCCGCCACCACGGCACCAACCTCATCGGTCACCCAGCAGGCGTAATCTCCCAATACCTGCCGGTCCACCATGGTCCGCCACATCATCCGTTCATAGGTCACCGTGTCCACCCCGTCGGTCCAGCCTGCGTTGGTGGGCTTCATGGAGGCAAATTCCGGGTCCTTGTAAGTCATCACAAGGGCTACGCCGGGAAGTTTCTCCGCCCGGCTGATGTCCATCTTCTTTATCCTGGCCCGGGCATGGGGACTGCGGAGGACCTTGGCGTACAACAAGCCGGGGAAGCGGCTTGCAATAGTCAGATCATCGACATATTCCACTTTTCCGCTGGCCTTTTCCCAGGCATCAATTCTGGGCCGGTAGCTTCCGACAAATTTTCGGCTGGAACGCGGTTTATAAGGCTGTTTCATGACTGTTCTCCTTTTTTCGCAATTTTTTCCGAGGCGTGGGTGACGGCCTGGGCAATGGCGGCATAGCAACCGCAACGGCAGATATGGCCGGAAAGGGCTTCCTTGATCTCGGGCAGGGTCGGTTTGGGGTTCTCGTTCAGGAGGGCTTTGGCGCCCATGACAAAACCGGGGGTACAGATGCCGCATTGAAGGGCTGTGCCGTAACCGGGCTCGCACTGCTGGGCAAAGGCTTCCACCACGGGATCATCCTTGGGAAGACCCTCTATGGTGAGGATCTCATGACCGTCGGCCTCAACGGCCAGCCTCATGCAGGACAGGATGGCCTTGCCGTCCATGATCACGGTACAGGCCCCGCAACCGCCTTCGTCACATGAAACCTTAAGCCCGGTATACCCCAGTTTTTCTCTTAAAAAATAAGAAAGCGTCATGGTGGGCGTGATATCCCGCCCAGGTTCAAAATCATGCCAGCTCCCATTGATCTTTATCCTTATGCCGGATGATTGCCCGGCAACGGTTTTCCTGGTTCCTTCAGATGATTTAGGCATTGCTTGTCCCCTTTGATTCTTTAATAATAAAAAATATTTTTTTAAGCATGTTAAATGCCCCCCTCCCGGTGTGTCAACAAAAAATTATCTGGTTATGCTGAATAGTAGAATTAAAACAAAACATTCCTTTTTGTCAAGAAAACTATTTGCAATTTTCTTTTTATTCAATCTTTTAAGAGAATTTTTAGCATATGCATAATATATGCTTGCCTTGGAACTCGATAACAGGTAAATATCGAACTCGACAAATTTTAATTGCATCCCGGGTCGGAAGATGAGAAATAAGACCTATGCGTCCATTGAAACATATCACCGCCATCATTCCCGCAGCAGGACTCTCATCCCGCATGAAAGCCTTTAAACCACTGCTTCCCCTTGGAAATACAACCCTCCTTGCATCATCCATCCGGCTTTTTCAACACTGCGGCATCCGGGACATCCGGGTCATTACCGGGCACCGGTCCGAAAATATCGAGCCACTCGTTCATGAGATGGGTGTCGTCCCCATACACAACCCGGATTTTATGGAAGGCATGTTTTCTACTGTTTTAACCGGAATCAGGCAGCTTCAGCCGGAATGCGAAGCTTTTTTTATGCTGCCGGCAGACATCCCCATGGTAAGGCCTCATACAGTCAAAGAAATTTTGAGGGCTTATGAAAACGGAAAAGGGAAAATCATCTATCCCTTTTTTGAAGGACAATGCGGCCACCCTCCCCTGATCTCATGCGAATATGTTCCCGATATCCTGGCCTGGAACCGGGACGGTGGGCTTCAGGCCTGTCTGAAGCAGTTTGAAGACCGCTCCTATAATATAATGGTATGTGATGAAGCCATTCATATGGATGCCGACACCCCCGAAGACTACCAGAATCTCCTTAAGAAAGGCCAAACACCGGATATCCCTTCCACAAAGGAATGCCTCTGCCTTCTCAAACACATCAGAAGACTGGATGACGACATTGTAAGGCATTGTATAAAAACAGCAGAAACAGCCGCCTTGATTTGCCGATCCCTGGACAGGGATTCATTGGCCATTCATTCCAATCAGGTGATAAAAGCCGCCCTGCTCCATGATATGGCCCGAAACGGCAGGAACCACGCCCGCCTTGGATCGAAAATCCTCAGAGACATGGGTTTTGAGGATATCGCAGATATTATCCAAGACCATATGGATATCATCACCCGCCCCGATCTCCCTCTGAATGAAACAGAGATCGTTTATTTTGCCGATAAAATCACGGTAAACGATACCATGGAAATCGATTTTGAAAACCGGTTCAAAAAAAAACTGCAAGCCCATGCCGGAGACCCGGCGGCTGTAAACGCCATCAAAAACAGGCTGAGAGCTGCAAAAATCATCCGTGACAAAATCGAAAAGACCACCGGCCGAACCATTTCCAATATCCTATCCCCCTGCGATCAAATTTTAAAATAAGGCAAAATTATAAAAATAGTTTATAAAGTAAGTCAAAATCCAAGATTTTGGTTATGATAGTTCTTAAAAATTCGCTTTTATCCTTATAAAATTAAATTTTCTCTTGACAAGTTTTTACTGTTTTGATTTATCTTCTTAAACACCCATTTTTAAACAAAGGAGAACGCATGCATAAATTATTAAAGGACAGCCCCGGGGAGGAGATCAT
>CAZAHK010000053.1:0-23127 GCA_964484555.1 uncultured Desulfobacula sp. | reverse complement strand
TCCGGGCGGGACGATTATTTTTTCAGGGTATGCTCGACCACCCGGGAATTTGCAGTCAAGAGCGCCAACTATCAGATCCGGTCCGGGAACATGCGGCGGATCAGCGCCATCTATGACAAAAGCAATCTCTCTTTTTGCAAAAACTGGCTGGACAATTTTACGGAAACTTTTACCGCTTTAGGGGGAGAGGTCATCCATACCCTGGAATTCCAGGCCGGGGAGGACCGTTCCTTTCTGGAACTCGGCCATGATGTGTTGGCGATGAAACCCGATGGTATCCTGATCATCGCCAATTCCATGGACTCGGCCATGTTATGCCAGCAGATCCGCAAACTTGATGCAGACATCGCCATTACCCTGGCGGACTGGGGAGGCACGGAACGGCTCCTGGAGCTGGGCGGCAAGGCTGTCGAAGGCGTCACCGTGGTGCAGACCTTTCATCGCGACAATCCCAATCCCCGCTTTCAGGACTTTCGAAAAGAATATCTTGGCCGGTTCCACCGGGAGCCGGGGTTTCCCGGTGTCTATGCCCATGATGCCGCCCAGGTGGTATTCACCGCCCTGAAAAATCAAAAAAAGGATCAGAGCCTCAAGGCCACCGTGCTTTCCCTTAAAACATTCCAGGGATTGCAGAGCGATTTCAGCTTTGATGAGTTCGGCGATGTGGAGCGTTTAAACTCATCCATCAGCATTGTTCAAAACCAAAAATTTGTTGTCGTGGACTATCGCCATGAAATCTCCCATGTCCATCCGCCTCTATCTGTCGCTCAAATTCGGCATTGTGGCCATATTGCCGGTTCTCATCATTGCCGTGGTCGTCTGGCAGTTTCTGATCCCCCAGATGCGAACCCAGACCGAAATTCAGCAAAAGGGCATGGCCCGGGCCATTGCCGGCCAGATATCGGCCCATCTCAGGGGAGGTGAACGCCAATTGTCGGCTTTGGCTGATTATCTGGAACAGCATGACAATTTCCAATCGTCCCGGCTTTCTCCTCTGCTGGATTCACAATGCGGTGAGGGAAATCTGTTTGAGGCCATTTATATTACCGACCCCCAGGGCAACGGCATCACCGCCATCGGCCTGTCCGGCAGCAACCGTTCCAAGCGTGAGGACCTGCTGGGATTGGATCTGTCAGGCCGGAGCTTTATTCATCAGACCCGGGTCCCGGAAACTCCCCTCTGGTCGGAAACCTTTCTGTCCACCACCACCAGCCGCCTGGCCGTGGCCCTGGTCGTTCCGTTGGCCGGTGACCTGATCATCGGTGAAATCACCCTGGACAAACTCTCCGAATTGATCCGCCTTTTGCCGGTGGAATCAGGGCTGGCCGTCCTGGTGCTGGACGGGCGGAATCGTGTGGTGGCGGATTCACAGCAGATCCGCCTGGGCCGGCAAGTGAATTTAATTCCCCAAAAGGATGCTAAAGGCTCATTGGATCTGGAGGGCAGGCCCTTTTTAGGAAGCGTGGTGGATATTCAGGGACTGGGCTGGAAAGTCCTGGTGGCCCAACCCATGGAGGATGCCTATAAACCGATACGCGTTACCTTTATCATGAGTGTTCTGGTGTTAACCCTGGCCCTGGCTCTGGCATTGGCGGTGGCTTCCTTTCAGGCCGGAAGCCTCTCCAGACTTCTCCGGTTTTATAGCCGGCAGGCCCAGGCTGTTTCCCAGGGCAATTATAATCTGCAATGGCCCCCCTCTAAAACTGCCGAACTGATGGATCTGGGGCAAAGCTTTGAACACATGGCCC
This sequence comes from uncultured Desulfobacula sp., assembly GCA_964484555.1. Taxonomy (GTDB): domain Bacteria; phylum Desulfobacterota; class Desulfobacteria; order Desulfobacterales; family Desulfobacteraceae; genus Desulfobacula. The sequence continues at coordinate 21,379 of CAZAHK010000053.1, read as the reverse complement.
AAGGAATCAGCCAGCGCGAAAAGGCCCTGGTGGAAAGTGAAACCCGTATGCGGATTACCCTGGATTCCATTGGTGATGCAGTTATTACCACCGATGATCACGGCCGGATCACCCGGATGAATCCCATGGCTGAAAAATTAACGGGCCTGCCATTGATTGAAGCTGAGGGCCTGCCATTACCCGAGGTGTTCCGGATCATCAACGCCCATACCCGGGAACCGGTTGCCAATCCGGTTACAAAAGTTCTGGCCGAGGGAAAGATCATCGGCCTTGCCAACCACACCCTTCTCATCTCCAGGGACGGGCAAGAATACCAGATCGCCGACAGCGGAGCCCCCATACGGGATGCGGACGGACGAATCGCCGGCGTGGTCCTGGTCTTCCGGGATGTTACCGAAACCTATGCCAGGGAAGAAAAAATACGGGAGAGTGAACGACTGCTGAAAAACATGACCGCCAATGTTCCGGGCGTGGTCTTTCAACTGAAGGTTCAGACCGGTTCCAAGCCCTCGCATACGGTGAGTTATGTGAGCCCGAGGGCATTGGACATATTCGGTATTGAAGCCTGCACGGAAACTTTCTTCAATGCCTTTCTCCAATGCCTGCCCCCCCTTGACAAGGAAGATTTTCTCAGATCCTTCAACGCCGCGGTTGACGGCCCCGGGCCCTGGCGCCATGAAGGCCGGTTCGTTAAACCCTCGGGAGACCACCTGTGGTTCTCGGGCCATGCCGGTGTCCGGAAAACCGGGGAGGATGTGGTGTTCAACGGGGTCCTGATGGACATCACGGAACGCCGTCAGATGGAAGAGGACCTCCGCATGACCCGGTTCAGCTTTGAAAAGGCCTCCGTCGGTATCTACCGCATCGGATCCGATGCCCGGATCATGGACGTCAACGAGGCGGCGGCCCGGATCCTGGGATATACTCTTGAGGAGATGAAATCCCTGACCCTCTATGATATTGACCCCCTTCTCAAAACCGAGGAACTGCCCCTGATATGGGAAAGACTCCGCACTCACAAAATGGACCGGCTTGAAAGAATTCACCGCAGAAAGGACGGGGGTGAGATACCCGTGGAGATCACATCCAATCTGCTGGAATATGACGGCCAACAATTCTCGATTTCCTTTGCTCTGGACATTTCCCAACGACAGAAAGCGGAAAAGGAAGCCAAACGGTTACAGGAGGCCTTGTCCCAGTCCCAGAAAATGGAAGCCGTGGGCACCCTGGCAGGCGGGATCGCCCATGATTTCAACAATATTCTTTCGGCCATGATCGGTTTTTCAGAGCTGTCCCTGGCCCGGACAGAGGCAGGCTCCCCCGTCCATACCCATTTACGGAAAATCCTCACGGCCGGTCTGCGGGCCAGGGACCTGGTCAGGCAAATCCTTATTTTCAGCCGCCAGGACGAACTCACGCTGAGGCCTTTAAAACTCGGCCCCCTGATCAAAGAAACCCTCAAACTGCTGCGTTCCTCCATCCCCACCACCATTGACATATCCCATGACATCCGGGAAGATATGGATCCGGTCATGGGTGATCCGACCCAGATCCATCAAATCGTCATGAATCTGTGCACCAACGCGGCCCATAGCATGGAAACCCATGGGGGCCGGTTAAACGTCACCCTGTCCCGGGTAACCCTCTCCCGGCAGGACAGCCGGCTGCATCCGGGGCTTGTGCCGGGCGATTATGCAAAACTCACGGTTCAGGATACCGGCAAGGGCATTCCTCCGGAACTCATGGGAAAGATATTTGATCCCTATTTCACCACCAAGGAAAAAGAAAAAGGAACAGGTCTGGGCCTGGCCGTTGTGGACGGCATCGTGCGATCTTATGGCGGGGCCGTTTACGTCTACAGCGAACCGGATATGGGAACCACGTTCAATGTCTTTCTTCCCACGCTAAAAACAACAATCACGGCGGAAAAGAATGAAATCCCTGAACTGCCCACAGGAGATGAGCATATTTTATTGGTAGATGACGAACCCTCCCTGCTGGATGTGGGACAACAATTACTGGAACAACGGGGTTATCGGGTCTCAACCGCCGCGAACGGCGAATCGGCATTGGATCTGTTCTGCCGGGCACCCCAGGCCATCGATCTGGTAATGACCGACATGACCATGCCTAAAATGACCGGGGATAAACTGGCCCTGGAATTGCTGAAGATCAGACCGGACCTGCCCATCATTCTAAACACGGGATACAGCAAGGCCGTCTCCAATGAAAGGGCCCTGGAAATCGGTGTCAAGGCCTTTATTTATAAACCCTTCGTAGAGGCTGAATTGGCCGGGACCGTCAGGGCCGTTCTGGATGAAGCCCGGCAGGAAAAATCCTAGGCTTTAAACAGAGTCCGGAAAAAAATAGGGAGACCCGGATGGACAACATCATCCAGCAGGTTGATATTGCACGGATCAAAAATAAGATAAAAACCCTGACCCGGGACAGTATCATTGACGAAGATATTCTGGAAATTCATATCAACGGGGAAAAAACCTTTCAGATGGTGTTTTCCATGACCCATACCGGGCCGGCCCCGGGATTTCTCCATCACCTATGACCAGGTATCCGCACTGATCCAACTGCATGGGGATCATTCGGAACTGTTCCACAAAACCGGGGCCGTCCACAGCGCCGGGCTGTGTGATCCCTTCCATATTCTTGCCTATTACGAAGACATCGGACGACACAATGCTCTGGACAAACTGGCAGGGGATATCCTGTTAAGGGAAATTCCCGTTGGGGACAAGGTGGCCACCTTGAGTTGCCGGATGTCCCTTGAAATCATCGGAAAAATCATCCGGACCGGCATTCCCATAGTGATTTCCAATGCCGCGCCCACTCTTTCCGCCGTCCGGATGGCAGACCGGGCCGGTCTGACCCTCATCGGATTTGCCCGGGACAACCGCTTTAACATCTATACCCATGAAAAACGGATTGTTCCGGGCAAGGGTTAACCCTTCAACAGAAGCTATCTCAGGCAGACAGGGCCTTCTGGTCTTCCAGTTGTTTTAATTCAAACCGCTTGACCTTGCCGGTGGCGGTTTTGGGCAGTTCATCCACAAAATACACCCATCTCGGGAATTTATAATGGGCCAGTTCCTTTTTGACATAGTCCTTGATTTCTTTTTCAAGCGGGTCCGAGGGTGAATATCCCCTGTTCAGGACAACATAGGCGCAGGGCTTGACCAGGTCTTCCTCGTCCCGGCCCGGTACGACGGCGCATTCCAGCACGGCCGGGTGTCCGATGAGGCAGGCCTCCACCTCAATGGGAGAGACCCAGATCCCGCCCACCTTGAGCATGTCGTTGGACCGCCCCACATAATAGAAAAACCCTTCCCCATCCATAAAGAATTTATCATCCGTATTAAACCATTCGCCGATCATGGACTGTTTGGTTTTGACATGCTTGTTCCAGTAACAGGCCGCAATGCTGTCCCCCTTGATCCAGACGGTACCGATCTCTCCCTGGGGAACCTCATTAAGCTTATCATCCACAATTTTCGCCTCATAGCCCGGCACAAGCTTGCCTGTGCTGCCGGGCCGGATATCCTCCTGACGGTTGGAAATATAGATATGAACAATTTCCGTGGACCCGATGCCGTCCAGGATATCCAGGTTAAACCGTTTTTTCCACCGGTGGAAAATATCGGCGGGCAGGGCTTCTCCTGCCGATACGCAGAGCCGGACTCCATCCATCCGACCTTCATCGGCCGCCAGCATGGCACCGTAGAGGGTGGGCACGCCGAAATACAGAGTGGGCCGGTGCAGGGTAACGGTCCTGTAAACGGATTCCGGTGTCGGCCGTTCCGGCATCAGCACGGTGGTAGCGCCGACGCCGAAGGGAAAATACATTCCGTTGCCCAGGCCATAGGCGAAAAAGAGTTTGGCCGCAGAAAAACAGACATCATCCTCCCGGACTTTCAGCACCTGTTTCCCATAAGTTTCCAAGCTGAACAGCATATCGTGCTGCAAATGGACCGTGCCCTTGGGTTTTCCGGTGGAGCCGGAACTGTAGAGCCAGAAACAGGCATCATCGGGACTGGTGGGAGCCGGTTCAAGGGCGGTGGAAGCGGAAGCGGTAAAATCCGTATAAGTCATGGTTTCCGGCCGGATTCCGTTGATCAGGATGATCTGCTCCAGAAATTTTAATTCATCTTTGATCTCTTCAATATCGGCATAGAGGCTGTCATCCAGCACCAGGACCCTGGCCCGGCTGTCGTTCAGAAAATACAGGTAATCCTTGGGCCGCATCAGGGTGTTCAGACAGATAGGAACGGCGCCGGCCTTGACGGAGCCGAAGAACACCACGGGATAATATTCCATGTCCGGCATGAGCATGGCCACCCGGTCCTCCATCCTCACCCCGGATGAGAGCAGGGCATTGCCGAACCGGTTGACCTCTTTGGCCAGTTGCCCATAGGTCATGTTCCGGTCCTCGCACAGGACGGCGATCTTATTTTCCCGCCCCTCCCGGATATGGCGGTCCACAAAATAGTCGGCCGCATTAAAATACTCTGATTCCATAATATCCAGTTGCATCATTGATCTCCTCTTGATGGTTTATTTGCTTAGCACCGGGTGGAAAAAGAACCCGAGGCTCTTTTCTTCTGTTTTACCGGGGGAGGTCAGGAACGACCCCACAAAAAACGCAAGCCCGGCAATGATAAACGAGGCCAGGAATCCGTTCAACTGAAACAGGGAGGCCTGGGGAAAAAGAACCATATTTTTACCGCCCGCGACAAAGAAGGCAATATTCATGGAAACCCCGACCACCGTGGATAAAATAGCCCCGACGGCCGTGGCCCGTTTCCAGTAATAGGCTCCCCAGAGGGCGAAGAAGGTCACGGCCACGGTCCCAAAGGCAATGACGGAAAGCTCCGCCACAGGAGTCTTGGGATTCCAGGCAATGGCCACGCAGGCAGCCATGATCAGGGCCACCCAGAGCCTGGCCAGGAAAATCAGCTCCAGGGGCTTGGTTTGGGGCCTCAGGGTCTTAATGATATCCACGGAAATATTGGTGGCGTTTCCAAAAACAAGACCGTTCACCGTGGACATGGCTGCGGTGAACCCGCCGGATACGGCCAGGGCCGCCAGCCAGTCCGGCATGGTGGCCGAAGCCACCAGCCCGAATATTTTATCCGCCTCCACCCCTTTGAGTCCGGGAACAATGAGGGTACCGGCAATGCCGATGATGGTGGGCAGGGTGATGACCACCAGGCAGATTCCGCCAAAGGACAGAAACATGGCCTTGAGCCCGTGTACGGACCGGCTGGCATAGGCGTGCATATAGGGCTGGGGAAAACAGACACACCCGAGGCACATGGCCGAGGCCATGCCGAAAATCATGGGATAACTCCAGACCTTACCTCCTGACCAGCCGATCTGGAACAGGGTGGGGTGTTTTACCAGGACCTGGTCCATGGTGGCGGCAAAGCCGCCGTTCTTCATCATGACAAAAAAGAAGAGGACAAAGACCATGAGGGAAAAAAAGACCCCCTGGGCCGCATTGACCCAGGCCGCACCTTTCATCCCGCCCATCATCAAATATAGGGCAATGAATAAGGGAACGAAAAACAGGCCCACATGATAAGAAATCAGGCCTTCGGTCATGGTTTCCAGCATGACTCCGATTCCCTGGAGCTGGGCCACCAGATAGGGGATGGAGGAAACCAGGACCACCAGGACCAGGATAATCTTCATGGGGGTGCCGTACCGCTCGCCAAAGGGCGCACCCATGGACATCCATTTTCTGGCCCGCCCCAGGAGAAAGGTCTTTTTGTGCATATAATACCATAAAAACCCCAGGGGCACCAGGTTGGCGGTCAGCACATAGAGGCTGCCGAAGCCCAGGCGGTATCCGAACCCGGCCATGCCGAACATGGAAAAGGCGCTCAAAAAAGAGGCCAGGAGACTGAAGATCAAAATAAAATAGCCAAGGCTGGAACCGGCCGTAAAATAATCATCCGCATTTTTTGTAAATCCCTTGCTAAAGGCCAGATAACTGATAAACACCGATACCAGGCAGATCCCGGTGATAATGACGGCAGCCAGCATATTAATTTACCTCCTTGATGGTTTCCTGCTGAATTGTTTTTAAAAGCTCATCCATAATGGGTTGAAGGTCTTCATCATAAAGCGCCAGGTCTGAAAAAAACAGAAACCCCCATTCAATCACGAAAAGAACAGCCCCTATCAGCAGCAGGATAAAGGCCCAGGAGGGCATTGACATGATCAACCCGACTTCCCCGTAGCTTCCATACCCGATAGGGCACCAGCACAACACAGTGAGAACCAGAAACACGAATAAAAAGACCGCGTTTTTCTTTTTGCTTGCATTCGACGCCATTCATTTTCTCCTTTTGTGTTAAAGAACCAAATTTACCGACACCCGTGAAGCTTCCTTAGGCTTCCTTTTCCTGGGCCTCTTATTGAGCAATTCCCGTGCCGGGCGTCAAACAAGGTGAAATAACAGGGAGAGCTTAGCGAATGGCGATGTTTCGGTTTAAAGGAAATCCAAAAGAAAACAAATGACCTGAAAGAATCTTTCAGGCATGAAAAGATCCTTTCATTTTTCAGGCGGTGAAAGATGATATTTCAGAATTTTTTTTCTCAGGGTGGGCAGGGAGATTTTTAAAATTTCCGCTGCCCTGGTCCGGTTCCATTTCACCGATTCAAGGATCTTGAAGATATGCCGGGTTTCAACCCCGGAAAGGGATCTGTCATGAACAGATCCTTCGGTTTCAACCGGGTAAAGGGATAAGATGGATTCCAGGGTATCCAGATGAATCATACTCCCCCGGGACCGGACGGCGGCGGCCACAATAATATTTTCCAGCTCCCTGACGTTTCCCGTCCAGGGGTGGCCTTTGAGTCTTTCCAGGACGCCCTCCTGGAGGGTCATCTGTTTAACCCCGAGATCATGGGCCGCTTTCCGGATGAAATGGGCCGTGAGATCGTCAATGTCGGAGAGGCGCTGCCGCAGGGGCGGCATCAGGATGGTAACCACCTTGAGGCGGTAATACAGATCCGATCTAAAGGTCTTTTCCCTGACCATTTGGGCCAGATCCCGGTTGGTGGCGGCAATAACCCGGCAACGGGACTGCTGAAGGGCTTCCCCGCCCACCCGCATATACTGTTTCCGCTCCAGAAATCCCAGAAGCTTTCCCTGGAGGTTCAGGGGCAATTCCCCGATCTCATCCAGGAACAGGGTCCCGTCTCCGGCCAGTTCGATCTTGCCCGGCCGTGAATTGACGGCGCCGGTAAAGGCCCCCTTGGTATGGCCGAACAATTCGCTTTCAAGAAGGGTGTCCACCACGGCTGAACAATCAAAGGTAACAAAGGGTTTTTTACAAAAAGGGCTGCTCAGGTGGATACGTCTTGCCGCCAGCTCCTTTCCGGTTCCGGTCTCGCCGGTAATCAATACGGCGGCCCTGTTCTGACAGACCATGCCGATCATTTTATAGATGTCTTTCATGGCCCGGCTTTTTCCCAAAATCCCGCTGTCTGCATAAGAGATCCGGCCATGGTCCTTTTCCATGGCCCTGAAATCTTCATGAAAGCTCTCAACCGCATCTGCCGTGGTTTTTTCAAGTTCATCCGCATCCAGGGGTTTATGAATATAATCATAGGCCCCTCTTTTCATGGCCTCAATGGTGGTTTCCATATCCTGGAAAGCCGTAATCATGATGATTTTGCTCAGAGGATAAATCGACCGCATCCTGGCCAGGGCGTCCAGGCCGTTGCCGTCGGGAAGCCGGATATCCAGGATCACCACACAAGGCCTTAATGATTCAAAAGCCGTGAGGGAGGCCGCGACCGTGTCGGCCGTGTGAACCCTGTGCCCTTTTTCCGACAGGAACATGGAAATGGACTCCCGGATGGCCTGTTCGTCATCCACCACCAGAATATCACCCATTGGATTCTCCCAGGGGCAGAAACACTTCAAAGGCCGCCCCTTTGTTTTTTGAATCCGCCACCCTTACGCTTCCTCCGTGGGCCGTGGCGATCTGCTTCACATTGGAAAGCCCGAGGCCGGTGCCCGTTGTCTTGGTGGTATAAAAGGGTTCGAAAATCTGGGGCAGCAATGCCTTTGAAATGCCTTTACCGTCATCCTCAACCCGGATCACGGCATATCTTTCCCCTTTTTGGCTTCTTTTTTTTGTTGAGATCCGGATATGGCCTTCATCCTCAATGGAATCCAGGGCGTTCAGCAAGAGATTGATAACCACCTGTTCGATCTTTCCCTTGTCTGCCGGGAAACAGGGCAGGGCCTTATCCACATCGATATCGCACCGGATCTGCCGCTTATTGAATTTAACTTCCAGAAGATCGGCGCAGGAATAGATGATCTCATTGAGATCAATTCCGGAAAGCTGCAAAGATACCGGTTTTGCAAAATCCAGGAGTTCCTGGAGAATTCCTTCCAGGCGTTTGATCTCCCTTTCCGAAATATCCAGGCGTTTTTTGTCATTGCCCTGAAACCGATGGTTCTTGCCCAGGATCTGGAGGTTCATTTTAACCGAAGACAGGGGGTTCCGGATCTCATGGGAAAGGGAGGCGGTCAATTTCCCGATATAGGCCATGCGCTCTATTTCCCGGCTCTTTTTTTCCATTTCCACCCGCTTGGTGATATCTCTGACAATACAGAGATTATTCTCCCGGCCTTCAAACCGCGAGGGCCGGAAATTAATTTCCGTGGGCAGGCGCTCCCCGGTCCGGGTCAGCCGGAGATATTCAAAGGCTTCGGGCTCGGTTTCCTTTTCAATGGCCCGGGTGATGATGCTTCGGACTTTTTCCCTGTCTTCCTCAGCCACAAAAAACAAAAAAGAATTTGTGGGGACCTTTTCCAGATACCCGTGCATCCTGCAGAAAGCCGGATTGATAAAGGCGATCTTGTCTTGATACAGGACCAGATACCCGTCGCTGATGTCTTCCACCAGGGTCTTGTATTTGAGTTCGGATTCCTTGAGTTCCGTCGTCCTTTTAACCACATCCTTTTCAAGCCGGCCTGCATATTCTTTTAGATATTGTTCGTGCATTTTCTGGAAATGATAGCTGAACCGGTGAATGGTATAGGCCAGGCAGGTATTGAGGGCCTCGATATTCCCGCAAAGGAATTCTCCTGGTGATTCTCTCACCAGAATGGGGATGATGATCCGGCGGTAAAGCTCAAAGGCCTTCTGGACGTCCTGCAGGGCAAACCCCTCTTTCAGCCTGATCCGCGTGATTTCATTGATAAATTCGTTAATGGGGGCATAATCGTTCCCGGCGATCATGCGGCAGAAGGAGTCACAGGCCTCGCCCGTGGTCATGGTCAGCTCTTCCAAGGATCTCCGGGCATATTGCTCGGACACCTCTGCCTTCAGCCGGTCCCGCCACTCGGAAACGATCTCTTCCCGATGCCGGGCCAGGAAGGATTCCCAGTTAAAATCCGCCTCAGCCATGGCTGTAATCAATCCGGCGGCAGCGCAAGTCCCTGCATGACGTCCTGTTTCTTTTGTTCAGAATACAGAAGGGACACCAGACTCAAGGCAAACTCGCAGGCTGCGCCGGCTCCCCGGCCGGTAATGCAGTTCCCGTCCACAACAACCGGGGATGAAAGCACATTGCCCTGGTCTATCCGGCCGGCAAATCCGGGGTGGCAGGTGACCTTGCCCGGCGTGACCAGGCCGTAGGGATGAAGGACCACCGCCGGTGAAGCGCAGATGGCGGCATAATACTTTTTCTCCCGTGCCTGGCGCTTCAAAAGCGTCTCGAGATCCTTGGAGGCCCTGAGATTGTCTGCTCCCGGTATCCCGCCGGGCAGGACAATCAGATCAAAGTCTTCATTCATACAGTCTTTGATAAGCCGGTCCGCTTTAAATTCAAGACCCCGGGAGGCCTTGATGGTCAATGTATCCACCGATGCAATGATGACCTCCGCCCCGGCCCTCCGCAGAACATCAATGATCGTAACGGCTTCCATTTCCTCGGTGCCCTGGGCCACCGGCACCAGAACTTTTTTTGTCATGGTTCACCCCTGTCTGTTAAATATTTGCCTGAAACTACACCTGAGACTACAATAGATTGACCTGGCCGGCAAATTAATTTTCATACATTCTGATCCGTTCATACCGGCCGGGTCCTGATATAAATATGTAAAAAAACCAGCCAATGTGCTATCGTTCCGGAGTCAATTCAACATGGAGGATGCCGTCAATGAAACTGATATTGGTGTTAACCGCCCTTATAGCCGGAATGCTCGCCCCTCTCCAGGCCGGTCTGAACGGAAAAATGGGGCGGGCCGTTGGAGATCCTGTGTATGCGGCCCTGATTTCCTTTATCGTGGGAACCCTGGGCCTGTTTTTTTATGCCCTGGTCGCCCGGATGAATTTTGCCGCCATCCGGGGGGCTTCCACCATGAACTGGGCCGTATGGGGAGCCGGGCTCCTGGGCGCTTTTTATGTGACGGCCGTCATCATTATAACCCCCCGGCTCGGGGCCGCCCTCACCTTTGGCCTGGTGGTGGCGGGCCAGCTCATCATGGCGGTCTTCCTGGACCATTATGGTCTCCTGGGCGTCCAGGTGCAGTCCTTTAACTGGCATCGCCTGGCCGGCATTGCACTGATCACCGCCGGGGTGGTCCTGTTCAGGAGATATTAAATCACAGCCGCGTCCACTGTTTTCACCCAGCCGATCCGGTCCTTTGAAAACCGGATTTTCAGATATCCCTCACGCCGGTCTTCAACCCTTACCTTTGTCCCGGCATGGAGGCTGAACAAGATAGTGGCCGTGTCCGTGGTCCCTGCCCGGACGGCGACTTCTCCCTGAACAATCACCGCCTTGGGACAAAAAGCCCTTTGATAATAAAGAACCGCCGCCATCATGGTGACCAGGACAAACGCCACGCACAGAACCGTTCCGGTTCCTGAAAAAATTTTCCTGTTTTGGATAATCCGGACCGAGGCCCAGGCGAAAAAAACAAAGGCGAAAAGAACGGCGGTGATCTGAAGGGTCCTTGCCGGGAAAAGCCGGTCCCAGAAAAACAGGATCTCTGAAATCTCCGGGGAGGATTCTGTTTTATCCTTGACCTGGTCCGTGGCATAACCCAGGTTAAAGATCAGGTCCGCGTCATTGGGAATAAGGATCTTTGCCCTTTCATACCATAAAACGGCCCGACCTAGGTCACCGGCTTTCAGATAGGCATTGCCGGTATTGTAATACAGATGGGGGTTTTTGACGGGGCCTGCGGAAAGGGATTCAAAGGCCTTTGCCGCTTCATTGAAATTTCCGGCCTTATACTGCCGGACGGCATCAATGAAGGTGGCGCCGGGATCAGCCGCCATGGCCCTTTGCCCGGAAAACGAAAATGCCCCGAAGCACAGGAGGACAAGACAGAGCATCCGGATGACACGGCCCACCTCCGACAACAGGGTTTTCCCTTCCGCCTCATCTATCTTTCTTTTTCCGAACCTTGCAGACTCTATTTTCTCCAGAAGACCGGCCACTGTATCCATGAGGTCTTTGTCCGCACCGGTGTGCGTCAAAATGACCCCGGCTTCTTCAAGGGTCAGGGTTTCCCCTTTTTTGCGGGCCTTGGCCAGGACCCCGGCCACCAGGGACGAATGAAGCCGGCTTAAAAAGGCATCGTCGTTCACATCCAGTTTCCCGGCCTGTGTCAAATGAAGCCTGGCCTTTTTCTGCATGATGGTTTCAATGGAATCCTCCTTTTTCCGGATACGGATAAAGGCAGTGACCCCTGAAAACAAAAAGGCCGGGGCCAGTATCAGAATCACAAAGGCAAGGGGGCCCAGGTCCTGATAGGGGGTTAAGACCTCAAGCCCTTCTTTGATATCGAAAATATCCTGATTGATCAAGCCCACCTCTTCTTTGGTCACAAAAGGGTTTCCGGAAACTTTAGTATCGGAGCTTTCATCTGTATGAACCTCTCCGGACGGGGTAACGGCCAGGGGAATTTCCGGAGTTGAAACCTCTTTATAGGCTTCTTCCTCTGCATCAAAATAGACAAGCACAACGGACGGAATCTTATAATGGCCCGGATCCACCGGCACAAGGGCCTTCTTAAAAACTTTTTCACCCTCGTATCCTTTTTCCGTCAGGTTCAGGGTCTCCACCGGGGTGTCATCATAGACCTTGAAATTCGGGTCCAGATCCATGGCGGGGAGATTTGCATCCATGATATTGCCTGATCCGGATAGGGTGATGGTCAGGGTAGCCGACTCCCCGGCCTTAAGACTTGTTTTATCCAGGGCCGCCTCAATGTTGAATCTTCCCACGAGGCCCGAGAATGGGTCCGTCCCCTGGTAGGCCGGCAGCGGCGCAACCTCAATGGTAACAGGGTTGGACCTCACCCGGACGGGCTTAAAGCTGTCCGACGAGAAAAACGGATCATTGAAAAAAGAAGTCGTCCCGGAATTCCGCTCTGATTTGACCATGACATTGGCCACAAGCACGGCCGGATCAATGTTAAAGGTGCCGGGCTCCGTCGGAAAAAGGACATAATCCACCTGGGTCACCTGGAAGAGAATGCCGTCCAGGGTCTGGGTATAGGTATTCTCCTTTTCAACGGGTTTTACGGAAAATCCCTTAAATCCGGGCGGATTTTCAAATCCAAGGCCGGACAAGCGTTTTGAGGTGAAAAATTTCAGAGAATAGATCCCCGGCTGACCCCTGAAGAGCTTTTCATTCGAAGTCTCAGCCCGGGCAAAAAGGACTTTCACCTCACCCTGAACAGCCTGTTCTTCCGATACCGTGATGAGGATTTCTTTGGTAAAAACGGTTTCCCCATCCTGGATCACCTTTATGGAAGGAATTTTAAGCTCCCCCTGTTTCAAGGGGGTCAGGATGAATTGATAGGAAGCCGTGGTTTGGGATTTGCCATTGATAAATTGATATGAAGACGAGGTTCCCCGGGGGGTCACCTTGAAATCCGTGATCCCGGAAAGATCCAGATCAGCTTTGCCGCCGCCGACCTCAATCCGGAGCAGAACCGAATCCTCCGGGGTGATCTGATTCTTGTCCACCCGGGCTGTGACCTCTAAACAAAAGGCCTGGGCCGGTATGACCAACATCAATACCAGGGCTGCAAAAATGACGGCATTCAATTTCATGTCTCTACCAGTCTTTTTCAATCCTATTCTCCTGCAAAAAAGGGATCATGGCGCTGCCCGGCTTATCTTCCAGCCGATTCAGCATATTGTCAAGGCTTTCCCCGGCCTGCTGCTCCTGACCGCCCCGGGCCTGGGGTTCAGGCCCTTCATTGTGTTGAGGGTTTTCCCTGCCCGGCTCAGGAGGGGTCTCCGGTTTCCCCTGGTGTTGCCCCTTGTCCTGTTGATCCTGTTTCTCTTTATCTTCCTGTTTTTTCTGCCGGGCCAGTTCCAGGTTTTCCCTTGCCTCCCGGTCATCGGGGAATTCTTTTAAAACTGCCTCATACTCCTTGATGGCCCCATCCATATCCCCCATCTGAAAATGCGTATTGCCGAGATTGAACCGGGCATTGTGGCGCAGGCCGGCATCTTCGGCATCCAGGGCTCTTGCAAACAGGCCAAGGGCCTCCTCATATTCTTTGTTCATATAGGCGGCGGTCCCGATATTATAATAGAGCCGTTTGTCGTCGGGGTTCTCTATCTGGGCCTCAATAAACTGTTTTTTGGCTTCTGTGTAGTCTTTGGCCTCATAGGCCGTGATGCCCTTGCCCACGGAAGAAGAAAAAATCCCGGCCTGGGCCGTTCCCGGGGGAAGGCCCCAAAGGGCGAGGCCCAGAACCGGGATGATAAGGGTGGCGTTTAAGAATCTCCTGCCGGGCGGCAACATGAATTCCGCCAGGAGCAGGATGAGGCTGGGAAATAGAAACCATTGGAACCGATTTTCCCAGACCTTCTGTTTTCCCGAGGTCAGGGTCTTGCCCTCCATTTGCCCCCGGATTTTGTCTTTATAAATCAGGTCCAGGTCCATATCACCGGCTACGGACCGGACATAGGCCCCATTTGTCAGGGCTGCCAGTTCCTCCAGGCCTTTTTCATCCACCCTCGAAAGGACGATATTGCCGGACCCGTCTTTTTTAAAACCACCGTTTTCATCGGGTATGGGAGCGCCCTCGGACCCGCCCACACCGATACAGAAAATCCTGATGCCTTCTTTGGCCATGGTTTTGGCCATCTCTTCGGCATCGCCCTGGGTATTTTCGCCGTCCGTGATGAGAATCACGGCTTTTTCCGTGTCGGATTCTTTTTCAAAGCCTTCGTAAGCCGTGATCAAAGCATTGGAGACATTGGTGCCGCCCACGGGCAGAAATCCCGGGGTCAATACCTTGAGAAACATATGAAAGGCCTCATGGTCCAGGGTCAGGGGGCATTGGAGCAAAGCTCTCCCGGAAAAGGCCACCAGCCCGGCCCGGTCGGATTTCATCATGCGCAGAAGATCAATGATCTCCCGTTTGGCCCGTTCCAGCCGGTCGGGCTGGATATCCCCGGCCAGCATACTTTTGGAGCAGTCCAGGGCGATCATGAGATCCACCCCTTTTTCATTGACGGTCTCCCATCTGTACCCCCATTGGGGACCGGCCAGGGCCACCACCATACACCCTGCGGCCAGGGTGATAAGTGTGGCCTTGATCCACCGGCGGTGGGGATCATATCCCGGAATAATCGCGGCAAACATCCCGGCTTCGGCAAACCGGGACAAAATTTTCTTTCGCTCCAGGATGCCGTAGGCCATGATGCCAAAAAACGGGATCAGCACCCATAGGAGATTCAAAAGATAGGGGTGGGTGAATTTCATATCAGGGTATCCTTAAAAATCTTGTATTGCTCAGAAGGATATAGGAAAAAAGAAAAATCAGCCCGGTTGCCAGAACCTCCGGATAGAGTTCCTCGTATTCCACCCATTTTTCAACATCCACCTTTGTTTTTTCAAGGCTGTCGATCATGGCGTAAATTTTTTCAAGGGATTCCAGGTCTGCGGCTTCAAAAAAACTGCCCCTGGTTTCCCCGGCTATGGTTTTCAAAGCCTCCATATCCATTTCCACCCGCTGGTACACATAGCGCTTGCCGAAAAATCCGTCCACCAGAAAGGGAGCTTCGCCGTCTGTTCCGATGCCGATGGTATGGATTTTCACCCCTCGGCCGGCCGCGATTTTGACGGCATCCTGCCAGGCCAGTTCGCCTGAATTGCTTTTGCCATCCGTTAGAAGGATAATGAGATTGGATTTGCTTTCAATATCTTCCAGGCGTTTCAGGGAAATGCCGATGGCATCTCCGATGGCGGTTCTGGGCCCGGCCGCCCCGATCTCCAGCCGGTCCAGGATAAAGGCAATGGTATTGTAATCCCGGGTCAGGGGCAACTGGGTAAAGGCATTGGAACCAAAAACCACCATGCCGATCCTGTCCCCTTCCCGTTTCAGGATAAAATCCCGGACAACGGATTTAACGGCCTCAAGCCGGGTCACCAGGTTGCCGTCCTTTTTAAAATCCAGGGCCCTCATGGATTCGGAAAGATCCAGGGCCAGGATGATGTTCACGCCTTCGGTGGTGACGTTGATTTTCCTGTCCCCCCACTGGGGCCGGGCCAGGGCAAGAATCAGGAAGGCCAGGGCCAGGATTTTTAAAAGGGGCAAAACTCTTGAAACCCGGACCATGGCGGATGGGGGAACCGTCTCCATCCCCTCAAGGCCGGGCATCCGGAGATGAGCCCCTTGCCTTTTTCTTCTGAAAAAAAGAATGAGAAACAGGGCCAGAAAAAAGACGAGATATAAAGGAGAGGCAAACCTGAACATTAGGATACCTCCTTATCTTTCGTCTTTTCCGCCTGCCTTTTTTCTGCCTGCTTTTTTTCTATAAGGCTTTCTTCAATCTTTGAAAGGATGGTCCGAACCAGGCCCATGTCTTTTTTCACCACGGCTTTCTCAGGCAAAACCCCGGCATATTTATAGGGATCAGACAGGGCCTGGAACTGAGCGATCTCTTTTCTGATCTTTTGTTCAAGACGGAGCCGGGTCATTTCCCGGATCAATTCCTCGGAAGTCATTTCCACGGCATTGAAGCCGAAGGTCCGGCCCATATACCGCCTGAGCACCAGGGTCAGATCAAAATAAAAAAGTCTTGGATCATCCATGGACCTTTGAGCAAGAGAATCCAGTTCTTTTGCCGCCTCTTCAAAGGGGGAAAGCGGCAGGACAACAGCCTCTACATCCTTTATCCCTTTTCTGTTTTTCCGCCATTTCCGGATCAGAAAGAAAAGAATCCCGGCCAAAAAAAGGGCCCCCAAAAGGATCAGGAGAAGTTTGACCGTCATGGGATCAAGTCCCACGGGAACCGGCGGCCTTATGTCGTGAAACCCCTGCATTTACCTGATCCGCCTCTCCCTTTGCCTGAAATAGCGTTGCAGGGTATCGGAAACCGAAGCCCCGGTTTCAAGTTCAATCATATCCGTTCCGGCCTGGGAAAAAAGATCCAGGGTCCTCCTGCGGCCGGCTTCGCTTGCCGCCCTGAATGCTTTTCTTGTTTCTCTGCTGAACCCATCCAGAACCGTCTGCCGGGACGTTTCAAAATCAGATAGGGTCACCATGCCTTTAAACGGCAGCTCAAACCCGCCTTTGTCATAAATCATCACGCCGATGGGTTCATGCCGCCGCCGCACGGTTCGAAGGCTTTTCAGATATCCCTGGTCCAGGAAATCCGACAGGATAAAGACAAAGGACCGTTTCTTGGAAATTTTCGCCAGATAATCCAGGGCCCCGCTGATATCGGTTCCCCGGCCCTGGGGCGAAAAGGTGAAGATTTCCTTGATCACCCGCCAGACATGGCTGCTGCCTTTTTTAGGCGGGATATATTTTTCCACCCGGTCCGTAAAAAACACGGCCCCGACCTTGTCATTGTTTTTAACGGCGTTAAAGGCCAGGACCGATGCCGTTTCGGCCACCCGTTCAAGTGCCGGGCCGTGGAAGGTTCCGAATTTCAGGGAAGCGCTCATGTCGATCAGGAGCATGACAATGCTTTCCCGCTCTTCCCGGTAAAGCTTGACAAAGGGTTTTCCAAGCCTTGCCGATACCTTCCAGTCGATATTCTTGACCTCGTCGCCGGGTGAGTATTCCCGGACTTCTTCAAACTCGATGCCCGAGCCCCGGAATACGGACCGGTACTGTCCTGCCATGATCGTATTGACCACGCGGCCGGATTTGATGTGAATCCGCCGGATCTTTTGGATGATATGGGCCGGAATCATCTCACACCTCTTCTCTATGGCACTTCGACGGAATCGAAAAGGGTGTGGATGATATCCTCGCAGGAGACCTCTTCGGCCTCGGCTTCAAAGCTCAGAATGATCCGGTGCCTCAATACGTCGGGGCCCACCTGCTTGATATCCTGGGGGGTCACATAGCCCCGGCCCGCTAAAAAGGCATTGACCCGGGCCGCCCTGGCCAGGAAGATGGAAGCCCTGGGCGAGGCCCCGTACTGGATATAACCGGCCGTGTCCATGCCGTAGGCCTTGGGGTCACGGGTGGCGGCGACCAGGTTCACGATATATTCTTTGAGTTTCTCATCCACATAAATCTCATCCATGAGCTTGCTCATGGCCGAAAGCTCGTCACAATTGATGACCGGGGATATGGATTCGGGCCCTGAAAAACCGATCTTTTTCAGGATCTCCAGCTCCTGGGCCTTGTCCGGATAATCCACGAGAACTTTCAGCATGAACCGGTCCACCTGGGCTTCGGGAAGGGGATAGGTGCCTTCCTGCTCAATGGGGTTCTGGGTGGCCAGGACCAGGAAGGGCGACGGAAGGGCAAAGGTTTCATCCCCGATGGTGACCTGCTTTTCCTCCATGGCCTCAAGAAGGGCGGACTGGACCTTGGAAGGGGCCCGGTTGATTTCATCGGCCAGGATGATATTATTGAACAGGGGACCCTTCCGCGTGACAAAATCCCCGGTTTTGGGACGGTAAATTTCCGTACCCGTGAGGTCGGCGGGCAGAAGGTCCGGGGTAAACTGGATGCGCTTGAATTGGGCCTGAACCGCAGAGGCAAGGGCCTTCACCGCCCTTGTCTTGGCCAGCCCCGGAACCCCTTCGATGAGAACATGCCCCCCGGTCAAGAGCCCTGTCAAGAGGCTGTCGATCAATTTTTCCTGGCCCACAAGCTGTTTGGATATTTCTTTTCGAATGCTGCTGATGAGCAGATGATGTTGCTCAATGGCTTCTTTGATCTGTTCCGTCATGATATATACCCACCTCCTTCTCTTAATTCATGATGACACGGCTGGTCACAGGATTTTTGTACAACTATAGTAAGGATTTAAAGCCTGTCAAGAAAGGATGCGGGTAAAGAAGAATCCCTTTATCCTTCAGGGCTTGATCAGTTGATCCGTATAAAGGGAAGAGGTCACTTTGACCAGTTTGTGAATATGATCCCGGACGGCCTTTTTATTTTTCAGGGGATAATTTCTAAAGGTCATCAATATCCCGGCAAGGGAGGCGATGAAGGAATGGGCATAGAGCCTTACATTTTCCTGCTTTGCCCCGTTTTTGATCAGGAGCTGTTCAAAAAGATCAAAAAAGATCTTGGTCACGGAATCAAACCGGCCCATGACCGGATTTGTCAAATCGTTCTTCAGCATGAGATAGGTCATCATCTGGAAGGTGGATTCATTTTCAATAAGAAGATCCACAAAGGCCAGGGCAAACTCCTCGATATTGGCCGGTTCTTCCTTTTGGACCATGTCTTTGAAGGCTTTGCTGGCCCTGTCGATTTCCTGGATAAAGGCTTCATGGAACAATTCCGCCTGGCTTGCAAAATACCGGTAAATGGTTGCAGGTGAAATCCCGGCCTCTTCGGCAACCTCCCGCATGCCCACCTCATAGAACGGTTTTTTGGCAAAAAGGATCAGAGAAGAGTCAACAACGATCTGTTTTCTGGTTTCCTTTTCTTTTTCTTTCAACTCTGCAAATTTTGATTCGGCCACGGTCTTCCACCCTTTCCTGTGCGTTTATGGGTCCAGTAAGATTACCCTGACTTATCATTTGTTTTTTCTTCTGACAAGGTAAAATATCCAAAGAAAAAATCCAAATATTGACGATTCCGGATCAAATTGATATATAGGCCGACATATCGGATAAAAAAAGGTATGTTATGGAAACAATTGTAAACAGAGATAAATTTGATTTTGAAATCGGCTATTTGACCAAAAGCCCCTGCCTGAGCTGCAAGAACAGGTCCGAGCTGCCCATATGCCATTCCGAATGCCTGATCCTGGACAAAATCCAGACCCTGCTGGCCCGGGGAATTTCGTCCCAGGCATCTTCCTATGAGAGTTAACGGGTTTTGACGGCTGCTCTTTTTCCTCGGACCTCCCCTTCCCTTGTCAAAAAACACCTGAACCCGGATCTTTATCAGCAACTCCGGCATTTTAAAACTCATTCCGGTTTTACCCTTGAAAAGGCCATCCGTTCAGGCATCCAAAATCCGGACAGCAACATCGGCATCTATGCCGGGGATGCCGAGTCCTACCAGGTCTTTTCGCCGGTCTTTGATCCCATTATTCAAGAATATCATCATTTCCCAGAGGGTGAAGCCCATGTATCGGATTTCACAGTGCCGGATCTGCCCCTGATGGACCCGGAAGGGAAATACATCCTTTCCACTCGGATAAGGGTGGCCCGGAATCTTAAGGATTACGAATTCCCCCCCCAAATCTCCCTATCCCACCGAAAGAAACTGGAAGAAACCGTCATAAAGGCCCTGGGCGAGTTGAAAGAGGACCTTGGCGGGGTATATGTGAGCTTGAAAAATATTGAAAAAAATCTAGTCCAACCGATCAAAAGCGATATCCTTGTCTTTACAAAGGGGGACCGGTTCCAGGATGCGGCCGGCATCAATTCCGATTTTCCGGAAGGCCGGGGCGTGTTTTATTCTCTGGACCGGCGGCTCATGGCCTGGGTCAATGAAGAAGACCATTTAAGAATCATGAGCCTGGAACGGTCATCGGATCTTTCCGCCGTCTTTCGACGGCTTGGCCGGGCCCTCCAGGTTCTGGAAACCCGATTAGACTTCGCCTGGGACAAAACCTACGGATACCTGACCTCCTGCCCTACCAATCTCGGCACGGCCATGAGGGCCGGGGTCCATATCCGGCTTGAAAAACTGGCCCGGAACAGGGAAATCCTCAACAAACTGGCCCGGGAATACCATCTCCAGATCCGGGGAACCCGGGGCGAAAAAACAAAAGTCGAAGAGGCCGTCTTTGACATCAGCAATGCCCGGAGACTCGGCATCACCGAAACAGCCATCATCCAAAGCCTTCACAAAGGGATTGCAGCCCTTATCAAAGCCGAAGAACATCTCTAGCAGATTTTTCAGGCAAGAACCGGATCAGGCCCTGGACATGTATTTCCGGGTTTCCGTGTTGACCTTGACCATTTCCCCGGTTTCCAGATATTCCGGGATCTGGATTTCAACCCCGTTGGAAAGGATTGCAGGCTTGGTCCTGGCCGTGGCGCTGGCCGTTTTGACACCAGGGGCCGTTTCCCGGATTTCAAACACAAGGGTGGTCGGAATTTCAAGAGCCACCATGTTATCGTCGATGAAGAGGCCCACAAGGCCTTCCATGCCGTCCGTGAGCCAGACCAGGTCGTCTTCGATGATATCGCCCGAGATCATATACTGGGCATATTCCATGCCGTCCATGAAAACATGGAAATCCCCGTCCGGATATAGATACTGGACAGGCTTCCGCTGCAGGACCACCTCATTTAAAGGATCATTTCCCTTATAAGTGTCTTCATATTTCTGTTTGGTCCGGATATGGGTGAACCTGACCTTGTATAAGGTCACTGCCCCTCTTGCCGAAGGGCTTCTGACATCAATATGTTTTACCACGTATACCTCGTTGTTGATTTCAACAACATTCCCTTTTTTTAAATCACAGGCCTTCAGCATATTTTTATAAACTCCCGAACATCAAATGTCTTATTCCAAAAAAAACAGGGTATTCATATCATTTAAAAAGAAAATTTGAAAGCCCCTTTGATGTCGGAATCAATCCACAATCAAGAGTTTTACCCCGTTTTTTGTATGAGACCTGTGGGCATCGGTATCATCCGCCACCAGATAGCACATTCCCGGCTTTAAGGTAAATTTCCGGCCGTCCTTGAGTTCCGATTCAAACTCCCCCGCCAGCACAAACACGGCATGGCCTTTTTCACACCAGTGATCCGCCAGGTATCCAGGGGTATATTCCACAATCCTGATCCGGACGTTTCCCCGACTGACGGTTTTCCAGAAGGCCTTCCCCGTAACGCCGGGATGTTCCTCGGCCGCCATGTTTTCCAGATCAAAGACCTGAAAGGGGATGTCTTTTATCTCCATTTGCTTCTCCTTTTT
>CAZAHK010000052.1:0-23294 GCA_964484555.1 uncultured Desulfobacula sp. | reverse complement strand
GGAGGGCATCCGGACCAGCTCTCCGGGTTCCATTCCCAGGATAAATTCAGAATCCGGTCTTTGTCGGGCCTCATTGAATCCGGCACCCTGACCCGGGACCAGGCGGGCGCGGCCGGAAAAGTCCTGAAGGACAAATGCAGGGTTTACGGCAACGGCTGCCTGAAAAGGGGGAAAAAGGATGAGGGGGAATATTATCTGGATCTTTGCCGGAGCCTCTAGAGGTCTGAAATCATCATTTCATGGTAGTTCATACCGTTTTCATTGACGGCAATTTCCTGGATCCTGCATTTGGACCGGTCTTCTTTCAGTACAAGGGCGGTTTGGGGTCCTTTTATATGGGTATCCACCATGATGGTTTTGGCCACCGTGAGAACCGGCGCAGGCTCGTCTTTTTTTGAAAAATCAGTCAACGCCTGCTTTTCAAGAACAAGGACTTTATTTTTGTGTTCGGCCTGGTTCAGTTTTGTTTTAAGCTGTTCGATCTGATTGGCGAGCTTGTCCTGGGTGTCAAAAATCCCATTCAATGCTTTTTCTGCTGCTTTGGCCCGGTCAAGAAATTTTCGAATCTGATCGGTTGCTGCTTGAAGTTTTTTCACATCATTGGTCTTCTGAAGGTCCGGCAGGCTTTTTTTCAGTTCTTTGATTTCCAACTGGGCCCTGTCTTGAACATGGGCCTTTTCAGAGATATTCTGGTAAAGGGTCTGATCCTGATCCTCAAGCTTTTTGATCTCGCTTCTCAGCAGGTCCGCTGTTTTGACGGAGGCCTCAATGGCCGCATCCATTTCTTTTTTCAAGGTTTCAATATGCTGATCGATCCCTATTTTCAATTTGCACGGGGTTGATGCCGGGGTGCCTATTTTGTTGGCCTCAATGCCGAGTTTTGCAGCGATCCGGGATGAAATAATATGGCCTGTCGGGTTCTTGCAGCTTCCGCTCAGAAGGATGTCCGAGTCAATGATTTCCTTTTGGATGACAAGGTTTTGAAATCCCATGACCGAGCAATGGTTGATAAATTTGGCATAGATATTACCGTGGGCTGAAATCTTTGAATTCGTTATGCCGACGGAAATATTCAGGTCGCCGGAAAGATCAATGACGGAGCCTTCAACCTCTTTGGCCGTCAAACTGATCCCTTTTACCGTGAAGCCTTCCTTGACCATGCCCTTGACAATAATATGGCCCTTGAAATCAATATTGCCGGTTTCAAAATCAACATCTCCCGGAATAATGAGATCCGGGTTTATGGAGATCGTGCCCAGAACATCACGATGGGGCTGGCCGTCAAGGGTCGCGCGGATGCTGAGGCCGTCTTCCGACAGCTCGGTACCGGACCCGGCAAGAAATACCGGATCTGTCACCTCATCCACGGGGATAGGATGGCCGGTGATGGTGACCCCGGTTCGGCCCGCTTTCGGAGGGGTCTTTTGGGCCAGAAGGTCTCCCTTTGTCACATAGGGGATATTTCCTCTTTCACGGAAATCAATGGAGCCGTCTTCATTGATTTTTCCCGGATTTGTAAAATCGCTCTCAAAATGATATTCGATATTTCCGTCCTGCCCGTAAATCGGGGTCTCCCCCTGGGCAATGAGTATTTTATCGGCAAAGGAGGCGGATATCCAGGTTTCAATGGCAATATCCTCAAGAATACCGAATGAAATCTGTTTTTGCCGGAGAAGCTCTAAAAAATCCGCCACAGCGGGGGGTGGGAAAGTGTCTTCAAATTCTTTTGTTTTTTCAATATAGGCCTCTGTCTTTCCATCCGTCACCGTAATCGTAAAATAGGGATCAAGGGCATGGTCCATGCCCTCCGTATCAAAACCATCCCATTCAGGCAGGGCTGTCCGGGCTTGATCCGCATCATTTGCCATATACCGGAAAGTCGCTTTCAGAATTTTTTCCATGACATCCGGATCAGCAGGCTCATTTTCTGCTGGCATTCCTTGGCCTTTTTCCGTTATCAATGCCGGAATATCCTTCAGATCCAGGGAAAGGGGGGCTGACTGTCGGCGAAGGGCCACCTTGTCAAAGAAATCTTTAAGGATATGAAAGGTCGATAAAAATTCATTTTTAAAGGCCTCGGGAGAGACTTTGACGCCTTTTTTTTCCAAGACTTCGGAAAGGGAAATATCGATATCCGGTGCATATTGATTCTCTGCTTTTCCAAGTTTGGATATCAGCGCCAGCTTTTTTGCCTTTTTCATCTCAACCAGCTCTTTATTGGCGCCCTCCTTTTTTTTGAGCTTTTGAGCGATCTTAAACATCTGTTTGTTCTGGTGGGCGGTCACCCGTTTCAATCTCTGCCGCTTTATACCGGTTTTGAATTGTTTAAAACAATTGGCTGCCTGGGCTACAAGATCCTCATCCTTGAACGGGAAGGTGATGCAGGCATGGATTTCGGCCTTGTTCACCGCATTGATCAGGATATCGGTCCGCTCAAAGGGGACAATCAGCATTCGCCTTGTCACAGGGGAGATGGATTTGACTTTTTCCAGGATATCATCCCCTTCCATTTTGGGTAGCTTGTAGCTGCTGATGAACAAAGCAAATAAATATTCTTTGGACTGTTCCAGCATATCCAGGGCATCCCGGGACACCTCATGGCAGAACACATCCCACCCGGCCCTGGTTAAAACGGATTTGGCATGATCCCGGAGGGTAGCATTGTTTTCAAGAAGGATCAGTTTGGGCTTGAATTTTCCCATCAGGCAGTCTCATTTTCCATTGAAGGCAGTTCGAATCCGTTTTGACGCGCAAGGTCATCAAATTCATGAAAGAGCTTTTTAACCAGACCGGAGAAAAGCGGCAGGGTTTTTGTTGAATCCATTCCGGCGTCAGCTTTAATACCGTTTTCAATGATATCTAAAATGTATTCTTCATCCACCGGTCTGATGGAGGAAATCCCCAGGCGCTTTTTCTCAAGCAGGTCGATTTCCCGGTCCAGCTCTGAAATTTCTTTTGTCCGGCTTGCGGCGGCTTCCATCAGATTGCAGCTCAGTTCGTACAACTGGCTGTTCTGCTTTTTGGCAAGATTCAGCAAACTTTCGTTTTCAAAAAAAGATTCAAAAAATTTGATACCGTAGCGAATGATGCCTAGAAATTCTTCATCATTCAGGGGCTTGACAATATACCGTTGAATCAGATCCTTGTTCACGGCATCAATGATGGCCCCGAATTCATCATAGGTTCCCATGAGAAAACGGCTGCTTTCAGGCATGATATTTTTTGCGAGTCCAAGAAGTTTTTCCCCGTTTATAACTCTCAGGCCGTGATTTGCCATAATGATGGAAAAGGGGGTTTTTGCATTTTTGATGTGTTCCAGGGCTGAATCTCCGGAATCCGTAAACACAAAGACAATGTCTTCATGCTGAAGCACGCGGGCAATGGTCTTGCCGATGGCTTCATCATCATCTGCAACAAGGGCTTTATGCTGGTAGCCGGGTTCCATCTATTGGCCTCTATCCCATTTAGATATAAGGGTTTAAAATGATTATGATTTTTGATCATAGCGTCATTTTTTATCAAAATCAACCCCAAAAGACCTGCCAAAGGCTTATAATTTGATTCGGCCGGGTCGGCAATATGATTGATCAAGGCTTGACTTTGATTATTCCTTGAATTAGTGTCAAAAAGCTGTGAGTTTTGACTAAGCGGCTTAATTTATTTGAAAAGGAAGCAGTTTATGGAAGAGGGCAGAGGGGAACCTGCAGGTCTGGATAATCATCTGAAATCAGAATTAATTGTTGACATGCTGACCCGAATTGCAGTTCACTATGGATTCTGGTTTACCGAGGTCAGGCACCAGATGGGCTTGGAAAGAGCGCTGGAAGTCTTTGAGAAGGCAACACAAAAAAGTATTTCCCTTGGGTTGAAACGATTTGCCGATATTTTTGATGTTGAGCTTGAAAACGGACTGCCAAAGGTATTGCTCAAAATGGAAAATTCAAAACTGAATGAATTCATGGATGCCGTGGCCAAAACATGGCTGGCCAATGACGGATTATGGTTCCAGGCCATTGAATTCGACCACGGCATGAACGATGCCAAGCGCTGCAATGATTCCTGCTGGGCTCAGTTTTCGCCCTATGAAGCCTTTGCCGTCAAACGGTTTTTAAAACTGGAGGAGCCCTGTGGCCTGGACGGGTTGAAACGAGCCCTGAATTACCGGATGTACTCGGTTATTAACAAACAGTCCATTGTTGACGAAGGGCCGGGCAGTTTTGTCTTTCAGATGAATGATTGCAGGGTTCAATCTGCGAGGAAAAGAAAGAAAATGGATGATTATCCGTGTAAGTCGGCCGGACTTGTGGAATATGCCTATTTTGCAAGGGCCATCGATGAGAGGATTGAAACCGAATGCATCGGATGCCCGCCGGACGATCATCCGGAAAACTGGTTTTGCGCGTGGCGGTTCAGTATCAAACACTAAAGGAATGAATCCATCATAAGGAAAGGTTGGTATTATGGGAGTTACATCGGACAAGATTCAAGAGCTCATAAATAGGGAAAGGGCTGTTATGGCCATGGGAGGGGAAAAGGCTCTTGAAAAAAGACGCGAAAGCGGAAAATTAAATGCCCGGGAAAGACTGGACACCCTTTTTGACAAAGGAAGTTTCCGGGAGCTGGACATGTTTGTCACCCACCGGTGCAGCAATTTCGGGATGGAAAATGTGGACATCCCTGCCGACGGGGTTGTCACGGGGCATGGCCGGGTGGCCGGCCGGATCGTATTTGCCTATGCCCAGGATTTTACCTCCAGGGCCGGTTCCCTGGGAGAGATGCAGGCCAAAAAGATCTGCAAGGTCATGGACATGGCCTTAAAAGCCGGCGCTCCCGTCATCGGGATGAACGATTCCGGCGGGGCCAGAATCCAGGAAGGCATTGATGCCCTGTCCGGATACGGGGAAATTTTTTTCAGGAATTCGGCCGCTTCCGGCGTGATTCCCCAGATTTCGGCCATCATGGGACCCACGGCAGGCGGTGCGGTTTATTCGCCGGCCATGACGGATTTTATTTTCATGGTCAAGGAATCCAGTTATATGTTCATTACCGGACCCAATGTAATCAAGGCCGTCACCGGGGAAGAAATCACCTTTGAAGCCCTGGGCGGGGCCATGACCCATAATGAGAAATCCGGCGTGGCTCAGTTTGCCTGCGATTCGGACGAAGATGCCATTTTGCAGATCCGGAAACTCTTGTCCTACCTGCCTTCCAATAATATGGAAGATCCTCCCCATGTTGAGCCCAAAGATGACAAAAACCGCATGGATGCCTCCCTGGATACGGTCATCCCGGATAATCCCAACCGGGCCTATAATATCAAGGATGTCATCGTTTCCATTGTGGATGACGGAGAGTATTTTGAGCCCCATCAATATTTTGCCAAAAATATGGTGGTCTGTTTTGCCAGACTCAACGGACACAGCATCGGCATCATTGCCAATCAGCCCAATTATCTGGCCGGATGTCTGGATATCGATGCATCGGATAAGGCCACCCGGTTCATCCGGTTCTGTGATGCCTTTAATATCCCCATGCTCACCATTGCCGATGTTCCCGGATACCTGCCGGGAAGCAACCAGGAATGGGGCGGGATCATCCGGCATGGGGCAAAATTGCTCTGGTGCTATTCCGAAGCAACCGTACCCAAACTGTTGCTCATCACCCGGAAAGATTATGGCGGGTCCTATATTGCCATGTGTTCCCGTCATCTCGGTGCGGATATGGCCTTTGCCTGGCCCACGTCGGAGATCGCCGTCATGGGCGCCGAAGGTGCGGCCAATATCATTCATGCCAAGGAAATCAGCGGGGCCGATGATCCGGTGGCCAAACGAAAAGAGAAAATCGTTGAGTATAATGAAAAATTTTCAAATCCCTATTGTGCTGCGGCCAGGGGCTATGTGGATGCCGTGATCCGGCCTTCGGAAACCAGGCCCCGCCTCATTGACGCCCTGGAAGCCATGCTGACCAAAAGAGAACTTCGGCCGGCCAAAAAGCACGGGAATATACCGGTATAAAGATAAGGAATCAGAATGGATAAAAAGAAAATTACAGCAGCCCTGGCCGCTGTTGCCATGGTTATAAAAACCCGGGAAGAAGCACTGTTATCTTCGGCGACGGTGATTCCGGAGCCGGAAGCGCCTATCCTCACCCAGGCGGCCCGGCCGTTTAATGTATGGGGGGTATCGGGACGACAGACCCATATGCAGGCCAATGCCATGATGCAGCTTCGCATGTTTAAATAATTAAAAATGATATTTACATATAGTCGGGAGACAACAGATGAGTGACCATGCACGAGTGAAACAGGTTGAAATGAATTATACAAAGGACCGGCCCAAGGCAAAAAAACCTCTGAAAATTGAGGACTTATCTCTGAGGGACGGACATCAGTCCCTTTTTGCAACCCGGGGAAGAACCGAGGATATGATCCCGGTGGCGGAAAAAATGGACCAGATCGGTTTCTGGGCCGTGGAAGTCTGGGGCGGGGCCACCTTTGATACCATGCACCGGTTTCTGGGGGAAGATCCCTGGGAAAGGCTCCGGACCCTGAAGCGGTATTTTAAAAAGACGCCGTTTTCCATGCTGCTCAGGGGTCAGAACCTTGTGGGATATCGAAATTATGCCGATGATGTGGCAAGGCTCTTTGTGAAAAAGACAGTGGACAACGGCATGGAGATTTTCAGGACCTTTGATGCATTGAATGATTTCAGGAATTTTGAAACCGTGGTGCCGGTGATCAAGGAATGCGGCGCCCATTTCCAGGGTTGCATCTGCTATTCATTGACGGAACCCCGGATGGGAGGGGACGTATACACCCTTGAGTATTATGTTAAAAAGGCAAAGGAACTGGAGGCCATGGGAGCGGACAGTATCTGCATTAAGGATATGGCAGGGCTCATTGCTCCCTATGATGCATATGAACTGGTCAAAGCCCTGAAAGCCAATGTCCAGCCCATGATTCATCTTCACAGCCATTTTACGTCCGGCATGTCGCCCATGAGCCATTTCAAGGCCATTGAGGCCGGGGTGGATATCATTGATACCTGTCTGACCCCCTATGCCTACCGGACCAGCCATGCCGCTCTGGAACCCTTTGTCATGTCGCTTCTGGGCACGGACCGGGATACGGGGTTTGACATCAATGCCCTGGCTGAGATCAATGAAATTCTGGAGCGGGATGTATTGCCCAAATATAAGCACCTTCTGGATGACACAAAGGTTTCGGTCATTGATATCAATGTGCTGCTGCACCAGACACCGGGCGGCATGCTGTCCAACCTTGTGAATCAGTTAAAGGAAATGGATGCTCTGGACAAGATTGATGCGGTTTACAAAGAACTGCCCCGGGTCAGAAAAGAATTGGGACAGATTCCCCTGGTGACGCCCACCAGCCAGATTGTGGGCACCCAGACCGTGAACAATGTCCTCTTTGATACGCCTGAGGAACGCTATAAGATGATCACGGCCCAGGTCAGGGATCTGTGCTATGGCCTGTATGGAAAAACCAGCGCCGCCATTGATCCCGAAGTTCAGAAAAAAGCCTTGAAGGGCTATGAGAGAGGGGAAACCCCCATTACCTGCAGACCGGCTGAAGTGCTGGCGCCTGAACTTGAAAAGGCCAGGAAAGAGATCGGAGACCTGGCCCTGGATGATGAAGATCTTATTATCTATGCCCTTTTCCCGGTGACAGGGAAGAAATATCTTTTGCAGAAATATGGAAAAGAAAAGGTGCCGGATACGGTAAAACCCATTACCCTTGAAGAGGTGGCAAGGCAAAAGGAAATGATTGAAAAGGCCAAGAAAGGGGAACTGGTTGAAAAATCCAAAATCAAAGAAGCCCCGGAAAAAAGTCCCCATATCCGAACCTTTAACGTGTTTGTGGATGGAGATTATTTCGAAGTGGGTGTGGATGAGGTGGGAGGATCACCCTTTATCACCTCTGTCCTGCCTGCTCCGGCAAGCGCTGCTCCTTCCGGGCTCATAAGGCCTGCTGCTCCGGCAAAACCGGCGTCTCCCCTGCCGCCGCCCAAACCCAAGGCTGCCCCGGCGGCTGCCAAACCCGCACCGGCAAAGGCAGTTGAACCGGTTGCCACCGACGGCACACCCATCAAGGCTCCCATGCCGGGGATGATCATCCGATATGAAAAAAATGTGGGAGACATGGTGAACGAGGGTGAAACCGTTGTGGTCATTGAGGCCATGAAAATGGAAAATGCGCTTCCCTCTCCCGTGACCGGCGTCATCAAAGCCATCCACAGCAAAAGCGGAGATTCGGTCGCAAGGGGAGATGTGCTGACCGTCATCGGGTAATAACCGGTTTGACAAAAGATTCCGACTGCTTACTTTGGTAGTCGTAATATTCACGACTACCAAAGGAGAATACGAATGGCATTTGAAACCAAAGAAGAATTGCTGGAAAAATATATTAAAATGGAAAAACCCCGCTGCCCGCACTGTGAAAAGGGCATGTCACTGTGGGAGGTG
This sequence comes from uncultured Desulfobacula sp., assembly GCA_964484555.1. Taxonomy (GTDB): domain Bacteria; phylum Desulfobacterota; class Desulfobacteria; order Desulfobacterales; family Desulfobacteraceae; genus Desulfobacula. The sequence goes on along the minus strand of CAZAHK010000052.1, from coordinate 14,810 downwards.
CCGCCCATCAATTTCAGCGACGGCCTGGGCTGGGGGTCTCCATATTTGTTTGTTTGTTTTAACGATGACTGCCCCAGCTATAAAAAAGGCTGGGACCACCTGGAAGAAACCATGGAAGCACCGGCATCCTACCGGTGCATCAATGAACCCGGCCAGAAAAATTTCGAATATATGCCTGTGTTCAGCCCCGTTGGCGCCCAGGGCGGAATCCTGGATGATGAGGTACTGATCCGTGAGGAAGCAAGAAAAGAACTCATGAAAAAGACGTTTTCCATCATGACGGATTATTATATATCAAAGGATTGGGATGAGATTTTAAAGATCTGCCTGAACCCGGATATCCCTGCCAAAGCAAGGCTGAAGGCAGCGGAAATGGTGGGGGAACTGGGCGGGGTGGAAGCCGTTGAACATCTGGTCAATCACAAATTTCCCACCCCCGTGCTCCAAGCCGGGGTGAGCAAAGCCATTGAGCAGCTTCACGAACGGCACTATACCCGGGAATGTCCCCATTGCGCCGAGATTATTAAGAAGCGGGCAACGGTTTGCAAACACTGCAACAGGGAAGTGCCTTCGGCCTAACCTCCCTATTTATTGATTTTTTCCAGGTTAAAGGAGCGGTAAATGATCATTTCCCGCTCCTTTCTGTTTTCATCCAAAGGGATGAATTCCATGGTTTTGATCCGCTCAAGGGCTTCTGTTTTTGAAGGAACGGCATCCAGGCCTTTTCCCGCATTTTTACCGGAAACGGTATCCAGGATCACGGCATCCCTTGCGTCTGTTGAAACGGCCAGGGGAATCTGGCAGTCATAGACCAGCCTTGCGCCGGCCAGAATTTCCCTTTCATAGGACCCGATGGATCCTGCCACGCAGGTGACGGCCATGAAGGCTTTGCCATTGCAGCATACAATAAGATCAATGGATGAGGGATAGTCTTCTCCCTGGAACTGGACGACAAGGGGTTCGTCCACCCGGATGTCTTGCCTGTCATAGCCTTTTTCATCCACCAGAAATCTCTCAAAGTCCTGCCGAACCGCTTCGGGTCCGACATTCCGGACGGCTTTTCCGGTGATATAATCACTGATAATATAGTCCATCATCGTCATATTAAGGAAGTTCCCGTCATTTCTTTGGGTTGTTGGATATTCAATACCTTGAGGACCGTCGGCGCAATATCCCCAAGGATGCCGTCTTTCAGGGAAAGGCCCCTATACCGCGTCCCGGCGAGGATGAACCGGACCGGGTTCAAGGTATGGGCCGTGTGGGGAGATCCGTCATCGGCCGTCATTTGTTCGGCATTGCCGTGATCGGCGGTGACCATGGCGGTTCCGCCGGTTTCCCAGATGGCCCGGACCACTTTTTCAGCACATTGGTCAACGGTTTCACAGGCTGCTATGGCCGCCGGAATCATCCCGGTGTGGCCCACCATGTCCATATTGGCAAAATTAAGGACCATAAATTCAAATTCCCCGGCCCTGATTTTTTCACAGGCTTTTTCTGCAATTTTGAAGGCGCTCATTTCCGGTTTTTCATCATAGGTGGCCACATCCCTGGGAGAGGGAATGAGAATTCTTTTTTCCCCATTAAAGATTTTTTCATCCCCGCCGTTGAAGAAATAAGTGACATGGGCATATTTTTCCGTTTCTGCAATGCGAAGCTGCCGGATATGGGTCTTGCTTAATACTTCCCCCAGAATATTGTCCAGATGCTGGGGACCGAAGGCCACGGGAAGATCAAAGGTTTCATCATACTGGGTCAGGCAGACAAAGCCTGATAAATCAATTTTCCGGTCTCTTTGAAATGACGGGAAATTATTTTCCATAAAGGCCCGTGTGATTTCTTTGGCCCTGTCGGCCCGGAAATTGAAAAAAATGATCCCGTCACCGTCCTGCATGAAACCGTCAAAAGAGCCCTTTGGGTTTCCGTCCTTTGATACGATAACGGTGGGCTCCATGAATTCATCGGTTTTGCCTGAATCATAGGCATTCTTTACGGCAATGAAAACAGAATCCGAATGAATGCCTTCTGCTTTTGTAAACAGGTCATAGGCCCGTTTTACCCTGTCCCACCGGGTATCCCTGTCCATGGCCCAGTAGCGGCCGACAATACTTGCAATTTTCCCGATCCCGGCCTTATCCAGGTAATCCTGAAGCTGTTTTAAATAGGCAATGCCGCTGGTGGGGGAGGTGTCCCGGCCGTCCAGAATGGGATGGACGAACAGATGTTTGACATGGTTTTGTTTTGCCATGTCGATGAGGGCGAAAAGATGGGTGATATGGCTGTGAACCCCCCCGTCGGACAAGAGTCCCATCAGATGAAGGCTTTTGCCGGAAGCCGAGACTTTTTTCATGATGTTTTTCAGGGCCGGGGTTTGAAAAAAGGATCGATTTTTGATGGCCTCATTGATTCGTACAAAATCCTGGAACACTTTTCTGCCGGCACCGATATTCATGTGGCCGACTTCTGAATTTCCCATGGTGCCGTCGGGAAGGCCGACGTCATTTCCCGAGCAGGCAAGCTTGCAGCTTGGAAAATCCTTGATCAGGGAATCCAGAAAAGGGGTATGGGCCAGGGCAACAGCGTTTCCCTGGGTCTCTTCCCGGATTCCCCAGCCATCCAGAATCATCAGGATATGGACCGGCGTATCAGTTTTCATGGTCGTCGCCCTCCTCCGGGGCTGTCTCAAATCCGGAAAGGTCTATCCGGGGTGCATCGGCCCACAATCCTTCGAGATTATAATAGGATTTGATCCGGGATTCAAACACATGAACAATGACATTCCCGTAATCCAGCAAGGCCCATTCCCCTTCTTTGACGCCTTCTGAACCGATGACATTGATTTTTTGCGCTTTCAGGGCGGTCAGCATATGTTCGGCAATGGAGGTGACCTGGCGCTGGGAGCCCGCTTCAATAATAATAAGAGCATCCGTATAGGAGGTAAGGGTTCTCACATCAAGAGCGGTAATGGATTTTGCTTTTCTTTCAAAGGCGGGGATAAGGTATTTTTTAAGCTGATCGGCCAAAAGCTTGGGTTTTGTCATTGATAAAGTTCCTTTTCATGAATGATTTTTAAAACACCGGCAGGGACAAGACCTTCTATGGATTTCCCATTTTTTACCCGTTCCCGGATCATGGTGGATGAAATGTCTATTCTGGGCACCCGGCATAAATATATAGTCTGTTTTTTTTCGTGAAAAAAACCATTGTCCTGTTCGTTGAAAATGTATCCTTTTGATATGTGTTCGTCAATAAAAGAGACAAAGGTCTCGTGGTTTATAGACATCCCCCTCAACATGACGATGATGCTGACGGACTCAAAAATCCGGTCCTTTTGCCGCCAGGTGGGGATATCAAAAAAGGCATCGGACCCCATTAAAAGAAAGAGGCCTGCTTCATCTCCCAGGGCCTTTTTAAACTCCTCAATGGTGTCAATGGTAAAGGAAGGCCCTTTCCGCATCAATTCCCTGTCGGAAACGACAAATCCTTCCTGCCCTTTAAAATTCTGTTTTACCATTTCAAACCGGTCCTGGGCAGGGGCAAGATCCGTGCCGGGTTTATGGGGTGGGGTGGCGGAAGGAATCAAAAATATTTTTTCAAGCCCGAAGGCTGTTTTGACATGCTCGATAATCCTCGTATGACCATTGTGGAAAGGATTGAAAGTTCCTCCGAACAACCCTATTTTCATGGCTTACTCTTTATGAAGTTCAGAAGCTAAGAAAGAGACAAGGTCCTTCACCCCTTTCCCGGTTGCGGCAGACAGGGTCAGTATGGGGAAATTTTTTAAGGCATGGGTGAACGCATTAATTTTTTCAAGGGTATCGGGCAGGTCGATCTTGTTGAGAACCACAATCTGCTTTTTTCTCACAAGGGTTTCACTGTATTTGGAGAGCTCGTTGTTGATTAACAGAAAGGACTTTAAGGGATCTTCCGTGTCAACGGCTGAAATGTCAATGAGATGAACAAGAATCCCGGTTCGTTCAATATGCTTTAAAAAGCTGATACCCAGACCGATGCCCTCATGGGCCCCTTCAATGAGTCCGGGGATGTCTGCCACGGCAAAGGGTTCCCCGAAGGAAGGCTCCACCATGCCGATGACAGGGGTCAGGGTGGTAAACGGATAGTCGGCAATTTTGGGCCGGGCAGAACTCATATGGCTGATCAGGGTTGATTTTCCGGCATTGGGAAGTCCGACAAGGCCCACGTCGGCCAGAAGTTTCAGTTCCAGTTTCAGCTTGAATTCCATTCCGGGGATACCGGGTTGCGAGTGGCGGGGAGCCCGGTTGGTGGAAGTTGCAAACCGCTTGTTGCCGCGGCCGCCCATACCGCCCTGGGCCAGGACATAATCTTCTTGGGTATCGGTCAGGTCAACAATGATGTCGCCCGTGTCTGCATGGGAAACGATGGTGCCGGCAGGAAGGAGGAGGATGCAGTCTTCACCGTTTTTGCCGTGTCTCTGCTTGCCCATTCCCGGCTGCCCGTTACCGGCCTTGAGCAATCTGAGGCGGCGATAATCGTAGAGCGTTCGTTTGTTCTTATCGATTTTAAGGAGGATACTTCCCCCGTCGCCGCCATCTCCACCATCAGGCCCGCCTCTTTCGATGAACCGCTCCCGCCGGAAGCTTGAGCACCCGCGGCCGCCATCACCGGATCTGACAGTGATAATTGCTTCATCTACAAATTTCACGCTTCATAAACACTAACTTTTTTTCTGTCCCTGCCTTTTCGTTCAAAGGTCACAACACCGTCAATCAGGGCAAAAAGAGTATAGTCCCTACCCATTCCGACATTGTTGCCGGGATGTAATTTTGTTCCAACCTGCCTTACCAGAATATTGCCTGCCGTCACGCGTTCTCCGCCGAATTTCTTGACGCCGCGCCGCTGGCCGTTTGAATCGCGACCGTTTTTTGAACTGCCGGCTGCTTTTTTATGTGCCATGGGGTCTCTCCTTATAAACTAAACTGCAATGGAATCTATTTTAATCTCAGTATAATGCTGCCGGTGGCCCTTCATTCTTCTATATCCTTTGCGGCGTTTATACTTAAAGATTATTTTTTTTCTGTCTTTGGCCTGTTCCAGAATATGTGCTTTGACCGAGGCATTTTCAATTTTCGGGTTTCCCATGGTGATGGTTTCACCGTCTGAAAACAAGAGAATGTCGTCAAATTCGACCTGAGAACCTTCGGTGCCATCCAGTTTTTCAACTTTCAGGGTCTGGTTTTCCTGGACCTTGTATTGTTTGCCTCCAGTTCTGATAACTGCGTACATGTTAAACTCTCCTTATTATTTCAAGACCTTTCGCAATTTTAAAAACTCTGAATACTATACTGATTCCCTTTCTTTGTCAAGATAAAGAATCACGGAAAAATCCTTTTTGCTTTTAAAAAATCGATCGGATTGATATGATAGCCCATTTTAACAGGGAAAAACTGCCGGGTATGAAGAGGGACACGGAAAACAGGGAATATCGGAAGTATCGAAGATATGGCCGTTATATCTATAATATCCTGAATCTGCTGATGAAGACCCTTGATTTTAAAATTCAAGGGGCTGAAAAAATTAGCGACCATGATAACTTTATCTATGTTTTCTGGCATCAGAAGCTTTTTTTCCCTACCGTCGGATTTCAGCATATTAAAAACAAGGCCGCCCTTGTCAGCCCTTCCAAGGACGGGGAAATTCTGGCAACGGTTCTTGAAAAATACGGGTACGAGGCCATCCGGGGATCCAGCAATGACCGAAATATCCAAAGCCTTATGCTCATGATCAAAAAACTCAGGCAGGGATATCATCTCGGGCTTGCGGCCGACGGACCCCAGGGTCCGATTTTCAGGACAAAACCCGGAGTCGTCTTTATGGCCATGAAGACCGGTAAAAAAATCATCCCCATTGGCGGTGCTTTTAAACATAAATATGTATTCCAAAGGGCCTGGGACAAATTTCATTTCCCCTATCCCTTTACCCGAGCGGCCATCGTTGTAGGTGATCCGTTGACGGTTCCTCCTGATGCAGATCTGAAAGCATATTCCCAAAGGATTGATCAGGAAATCAACAGGGTCGATGACAGGGCAGAGGCCCTCCTGAATTCACCGTCGGCCGGTTAAGCCTGCCTCCGGGTCACTTGATGTGCGGCCAATAAACATATCGCCTAGGGGGTCGTATTCTGCCGGGCGGGATGCCAGAAAAGAGTCCACCACATGGGTTTCTACCCCTTCCAGCAGGCGGATGATATAACATCTCAGGATTTTATAAACATCCGTATCAGGATCAGATATCAGCTCTTCAAGGCGTCTTTCCCCGACCCATGGACCCATGGTTTTCAGCAGACCCGCTTTTTCGTTTTTAAGAAAGTAAAGCATCATTTTGACCTTGACCGGATTTTTCATCCCATAGGCCGATACCGCTTCAAGGAAAAACGAGGCGGCATATAATCTAGCCGCCAGACATTTATGGGGCTTGCACAGGTCCAGATGGCTGTTGATTTTTTTTTGATAGACGGTTTTGGTTTGGGCAGGCAGTTCTTTAAACGAAGTCTCTGAAAGGAATTGTTTTTTTAAATGTCTCAAAACCGTTGGACCAAGTTTTTTCCTTTGCAAACGGGCCTTTTCATCAAAAATAGAAAAATATTCCTTTAGACTTCTCATGCCGGGAGGAGTCAGTTCGTCGGAGCCGTTGTCAAGAATGAGGGATTCCACCTGGACATCCAGGAGAACCGGGAGATGACAATGGTTCTGATGAAGGTCATATCCTTCCAGGGGTTTGAAATAATCTACGGGAAGGGCGGTTCTCCCGGTTTTTTTGAGTGGAAAAAAATCCATTTTTCCGGTGATTGGAATTTTTTTGTGGCCTTGGGGATATAGGGCGCTGGTAAAGGCCGGAATAATGATAAAAGCGCCGTCCGGTGTGATTTCAGTACCGTAGCCGTCTGTTATGGACGGTTTGACGGTAACAAAGTCTTCATCCAGGCCTGCCGGAATCAGGAGTTCATCGAGATCATGCTGTTTGCCGAAAGAAGAATTCAGCCGTTTTTCGATACTTTGAATGCGGGTCTTGTTTTTAGATGTGATGCTGACGGAAAGATTGGAGCGTTTTTTGACCAGGCGGGTGAATAAAAATTCTTTTCCCCTGGGAACCTTGGTCAATATACTGTATTCCAGCGAAAGGGCATCCAATTGATGGATGAGGTCGCCCACATCCTTACCCTTGTCTTCCCAATCCAGGGGGTCTGATGCGCCGTAAAGGGAGATTTCGGGATTTGACGCATCCTTCATCCGGTTTAAGATCCGGGTCACGGCGGCATATGAAAAATGGGACCTGACGCCGGGCAGGGCCCATTCGTTGCAACGCCGGCAAAAATTGCTGCATCCGGAGGTGAGCTGGAAGGTCATGGCGGTTTTGAAGACCAGGTTCTCCTGAGCAGGCGTCAGGTCAAGCCGGGCTTTCCATTCTTCAAATTCCACATGGCGGATATTCCGGTGCATATTCCGGATGCGGCGGGTCAGAAGGCTTTTGAGGCTTTTTTCGGTTTCCCGGAGGCTTGCCGGCCCCTGGGGGATCAGAATCTTTCTGTATTTTCTGAGGGCGGTCTGTATCTGGTTGATGCATTTTTCAGTATTTTCATTGAATTCCGGGTGCTCTGCTGCATGCCGGAAGATCTGCCCATGGATAATTCCAGCCTCTTGAAAATCTTTCCGGTACAAGGCCGCCAGAAATTCATTTTTTTTCTGTTCAAAAAACGAATCCAAGGTTTCAAGAATATAAAATGGCTTATCTTTCATCATAACGGGCAGGATCTGCAAAAAAAAGGGGAGTTTCGTTGCAGAAACTCCCCTGAATAAACACCGGATTTTGGGTATCTTAGCCGCGCACTTCTTCTTTTACCTGGGTTGCCAGTTTATACAGAATGGTCAGGACCAGGAAGCCTGTAGCGTAAACGGCCAGGGTGATCATGATCTCCGGTTTTGTCGGCGCATATTCCGTTACATGGTGCAGGGGGGAGGGGACAAACCCTCCGGATATCATCCCAAGGCCTTTATCAATCCAGGCGCCGAAAAAAATCATGGCGCAGGTGAACGGCAAAAGGGTTTTATTGTTTCTAAGCTGAGGGATGACAAGAAAAATTGCACCTGTAAACATCAGAATCAAACCGGTCCACATCCAGGGCACCAGGGCATTATATCCGTGGTATCCGAACAAAAGATACGTCAGGTGGGTTTTATGTCCCGGAATATTGGAATAATAGACGGTAAATACTTCACATAAAAAGAAAAACAGGTTGGCGATAATGGCCCAGCAGACGATTTTGGCCAAGGTCTGCATGGCTTCCCAGCCCGGATCAAATTTGGTGAATTTTCTGATCAGATAACACAGGATGATCAGAAAGGCTGGTCCGGCCGCAAAGGCCGATGCCAGGAACCGTGGCGCCAGGATGGCGGTGAGCCAGTATCCGCGTCCGGGAAGACCGCAGTAAAGATAGGCGGTTACCGTATGGATACCGATGGCAAAGGGAATGGAAAGATAGATCAGGGGCTTTGTCCAGGAGGGCGGTTCCACCTGGTTTCTTTCCGCTTCCAATATCTTCCACCCAATGATGATGTTCAGGAAAAGATAGCCGTTAAGCACCAGCATATCATAGAACAGCATGGACTTGGGTGAGGGATACAATAAAACGTTCAGGGCCCTTGTGGGCTGGCCCAAGTCAGCGATGATGAAAAGAAGGCACATGATCAGGGCGGCAACAGCAAGGAATTCGCCTAATATGGTGATCCTGTGAAATTTTTCATAATTGTGAAGATAATAGGGGATGACCACCATGACCCCGCCTGCGGCAACGCCCACAAGAAAGGTGAAATTGGCAATATAAAATCCCCAGGACACATCCCGGCTCATGCCGGTAATCATCAACCCGTTCAGGAACTGGTCGACATAGACGATGAATCCCGCTCCCATGACAAGGAGCAGAAAGATTATCCATGACCAGTAGTTTTTACTTCCTTTAATAGCTATTTCAAGCATGGTCGCTCCTCTTATACGATATAGTAAACAGATGGTTCCGTACCCAGGGACTGGTTCCGCCGGATGGTATAATGCTCCTTCAGCAGAACCCGGATATCGGATTCAGGATCTTCCAGATCCCCTACCACAATGGCGCCTTCGCTGGCTTGCACACAATGGGGCAGCTCTCCTTTGTCCAGTTGCTCGGTGCATAGATTGCATTTTTCCACCACCCCTTTGCTGCGGGTGGGGAAATCCGGATGGGTTTCTGCAATAAAGGGTCTCGGATCTCTGAAATTGAAACTCCTGGAACCATAGGGACAGGCCGCCATGCAGAACCGGCACCCGATACACCGGTGGAAGTCCATGATGACGATGCCGTCTTCCCGCTTAAAGGTCGCCTGGGTGGGGCAGGCCTGGACGCAGGGGGCGTTTTTACAGTGGTTGCAGGTGACAAGAAAAGGAAGATCATGGAATTTTTCAGTCAGATATTCATCTTCCTTTTCCGGAAAGGCATAATGGAATTCTTCTTTCCAGATCCATTTGATTTCCTGCTTGTGATTGACTGCTCTGGTTTTGGGATACTTTTCCGCATCTACCTCGTGGTTGAAATCCGGCACATTATGGGTCTTGTGACAGACTTCCGTAATTTTTTTCGCAATTTCCTCCGTGATTTTGTTGGTATCTATGACCATGCCCCAGCGGTGGGCGGTAAGCGCCTGCTCATTTTTCACCTTTACCGCAAGGGCTGTGCCAGGGGAGTCAGATGAAGCAAAATTCATTGCCGGAGAAGCACCCAACCCGATGGCAGCGATACCCGCTACTTTAAGAAAGCTTCTTCTGCTTTTTTTCATCATTTTATCTCCTTGGGGTTTGTGTGACATTCCCAGCAATAGGGATCAACTGAAGCATAGGTATGACAACTGTCACAAAATTTTGCCTTATCTTCATGGCATCCCAGACATGAATTCTCGCCTGTCGAAAGACTCATTCCAAAGGTATGTCCGTTGGCTGCCGTGTATTGGCGGTCGGAATCCCGGACCACGGAATCCCGCCATTCGTCCAGAAGGGACGGGTGATTGGCCCTCATATCATATTTTTCCAGGACACATTTTTTTTCTTCCTTGGCCTTGCCTAGAAGTTCCGGTTTGGGAGCAGCTTCAGTGGTGGTAATCATATTAAACCAGAACGGCGAGAGCACAGCCAGGACAAAAATGACCAGTCCCGTGATGATCATATTCTTATTCATCGTCTTCCTCCTCCATGCCCGGCAAAGGCTCAAACCTCAGGTTTTCGGTTCTCTTCTTTTCACCCGGCAGAATCAATGCATTGCCGACCAGCTCGTGAACCCCGGCTACCCTTACATCCGGCACCCAGTATTCGCAGAGGGTGGACAAGGCGGCCCGGTCAATGGCGCAGATGGTTCCCAGGGTGTTGACCCCGTATTTCTCATGAACATGTTTGAGGGCATTGGCCCTGGGAAGAGCACCGGCCATCCTGAGTTCCATGTTCTCACCGGCATTCAATCCGGCCCCGGAACCGCAGCAGAAGGTCTGCTCGCGGATGGTGTTGGGCGGCATTTCATAAAAATTATTGCAGACATTCTGGATGACATAGCGCGGCTCATCCAAAAGCCCCATTCCCCTTGCCGGGTTGCAGGAATCATGGTAGGTCATGATAAAATCGTCATTCCTGGATTTGTCCAGCTCAAGCTTGCCGTGTTTGATGAGATCGGCCGTGAATTCCGTGATATGGACCATCTTGGTGGATCGGGCATTTTCAAACACCGTTCCGGTGATGGGGTTTTTCGGCACTTCCAGGAAATCGGCAGGGCCGTTCATGGTATCCATATACTGGTGGATGACGCGCCACATATGGCCGCATTCTCCGCCCAGGATCCATTTGACGCCCAGGCGCCTGGCTTCGGCATACATCTTGGCGTTCAACCGTTTCATGGTTTCATGGGAGGTGAAGAAACCAAAGTTCCCGCCTTCCGAGGCATAGGTGCTCCAGGTGACATCCAGCCCGTATTTTTCTTTCAGATACTGGAACAGGATAAGGTATCCCTGGCAGGTATAGGTCCCGGGATCGGCAAATACGTCTCCGGAGGGGGTTATGAACAGGATGTCGGCCCCCTTTTTCTGGAACTGCGGGGTGCAGTTGACACCGGTGACGGTTTCAATATCTTCCACAAAGAATTCCAGCATGTCCTTAAAGGCATGGGGCTGGATCCCCAGATGGTTTCCGGTCTGAAAGCAATTGGAAACAGGGGTGGCAATCCAGTCGATATTCAGCCCCAGGAGGTTGAAGATTTCCCTGGCCATGATGGTAATTTCCGCCGTATCAATGCCGTAGGGGCAGAATACGGAACAGCGGCGGCATTCGGTGCACTGGAAGAAATAATACCACCATTCCTTGAGCACTGCCAGAGTCATGGGTCTTGCACCGGCCAGGGCTTTGCCACCGGGGATCTTGCTTAAAATTTTTCCCGCGGTTGAAAAATCATTCCGGTATACGGATCTTAACAGCTCACCCCTTAAGACCGGCATGTTCTTGGGATCACCCGTCCCGAGGAAGAAATGACATTTATCGGCACAGGCGCCGCAACGGACGCAGATATCCATGAAAATCTTAAAGGTCCGGAACCGTTCCAGGCGTTCTTTCAGGCCTTGAAAAACGATTTCCTGCCAGTTGTCCGGGAGTTTCCAGTCTTCTTCCAGGGGATTCCAGGGTCTGGCATTGGGCAGCCCCAGCGTCTGAACGCTTTCAGCCTTGGCCGCATAGCAGTACATCCCCGGTCTGATCTGAACGGAAGCAGTGGTATCCATCCAGTTTCCAGAACCCGGGGCATAATCTATTTTATTTAATAGCTCATCCGGTTTAATTTCGTTAGACATTGATTACTCCTCTTTATCCACCGGCAGTCCGGCTTCAATCATTTTTGCTCTGAAGTGATCCTCATACTCTTCATAGGTATGGGTTTTCACATCATAGTTCCAGGGGTTAACATGTCTTTTTGCACGGGTATTGTTTGCCATATTTCTCGTGGGGCTTAAAAAGATTCCGCCCAGGTGCATAAGCTTACTGGCCGGGAAATATGCAAAAAGGATACTCACCAGGAAAAGATGGGCATAAAAAAGACCACCGACGCCTTCCGGAATGACGGGGCTGAAGGTCGCAAGGCCCATGGTAAGTTCTTTGATGCCGACGATGTCAACCTTTGTGAAATATCTCATGGACAAACCGGTCACAGCAATCCCGATAATCAGAAAAAGCGGGAAATAATCGGCTGCCTGGGAGATATAGGTCACCTTGGCGTCAAAGATTCGTCTTGCCAGCAGAAACAAGGCCGCTGCAAGCAGGACGGCGCCGGAAATAAAGAGTCCGGGAAGTCCCAACTGGATGATCCCGTCCATGTATTCAAGGAATTTGATACAGGAGGGCACCGGTGAGGTAAAAAATCTGAAATGCCTTAAAATGACAACCAGGAAGGAATAATGAAAGGCAAGGGCGCCTATCCAGAGGAAAATTTCCCAGGAATAGGACAGCTTGTTGGAGTCATTCCGGTTGAATGCGGCCTTTGTGTTCCTGAAAAGGGATCTGAAAAGAAAAATTTCAAGAACCATTCTTAAACATACACCTGTTGAAGTGTCAGGGTTATCAATGCAGTTCTGTTTTATCCACGGCAAAGATTTCTGCTGCCCGCAGGTTGTGGGAATCCTGAACGGAACAGCAGAAGATGCCCATCCCAATACCTTGTAGACAAACCCGGCAAGGAAGGCAAGAACCGCCAGATACGGGATAACAATCCCGAAGAACCGATGAAGCCCTGCTCCCTCAACCCCTGTATATGCTACTAAGAAGAGCAGAAAAACAGTTGTCAGGGGGATCAAGTACTTTTGATTCATATTATAACCACCTCATGAATTGATGTGTGACGGAATCTGGAACTCCGCCATACATGTTAAATTTGTTTTGAGCCAAGGAGGTCTTCTTCCGTCAGCTCGGCTACTAAACCCGCCCTTTCAAAAGCCCGGTGAATGCGTCTCTTGCTTTCCGTTGCCTTTAAAAGGAATATTTCTTCCCTACATTTCATAAACCTGTTGAAAGATGCAAGCGCGATCTGATCAACAAGTCTGTCAAATTCTCTTATCATACCGGCATCCAGAATGGCTTCCCCGATATCCTTTAATGCATAGACAAAGCTGACGGCTTCGCTTGCGGAAAAAGCCTGGACCGCTCTGATGCGAATCACGGGATCAAGGGTTCGTTCTAAGGATTCCGGTGTGAAATCAGTTAAAATCAGATTGAATACATCGGCGACGGTTTCATGGGTGATGGCGCCGATGGGGTTGTCAAAGCGGTTGGCGTCTTTTCCTAAAATTTTTGCCGACTGGGGGGGGTATGTATTGATTGTGGCCTGGAACCATTTTTTAATAAAGGGCTCCCTGTTCTGACCAAGTGCTTGTTTTAAATCCATAATTTTATAACACGATTGCCTTAAAAGTATCGTATTTTCCTTTAAATTTATTGTTAGAAGGATATAAACTTCCCTTAATTGTATGTCAAGCATTAAAGATCGGCTGGAGACGAAATCCCGAAAAGGGTCTGCAAGGCTTGATCCGGGATGATTTTCCCTTGTCCGCCTCTTTTTTATTGAATAAATAAAATCTTTAGATTAAATACAAGCAAAAGAAAATGCATCATCTGTATTTACAATTCAACACGTTAAAACCATTAACAGGAGACAGGGATTGCCATGAAAAAAATAATTTTAATATGTGTCGGTCTGATGTTGTTTTACAGCAGTGCAAACGCCGATTTAGACGGTTTCGGACTTTCTCTGGGATATGGCGTCGGAAAAAAGGATATTGATATCTATCGCATAGGGCTTAAAAAAGATTATACTTGCCGGTGGTTTGAAAGCCAGACCGGGTATCTGTCCGGATTTTTTGAATTGTCCTATAACCGCTGGGAACACGGGGGAGACGAGGTGAACGGCCTGGCTCTTTCGCCTGTGTTTGCCTATTATTTCGGAACCGATGCAGACTTTATCAGGCCCTATATTGCCGGAGGTATCGGCGCGGCCTTTATCGATGAATACCGCATCCACAACAGAAACCTGAGCTCCCATTTCCAGTTTGAAGACCGGATCGGAGTCGGCGCCCGCATCGGCATCTTTGACATGAATGTGTCCTATTTTCATTATTCCAATGCAGGAATCAAATCTCCCAATGACGGGATAGACATCTGGCTGTTCACCGGCGCCATTCGGTTTTAATCGTGAAAACAAAAAAGGGGATTAAACGCGGTAATGTTTAATCCCCTATATTTTTAGTGGCGGAGAAAGAGAGATTCGAACTCTCGATACCGGTTTCCCAGTATACTCGGTTAGGAGTCGAAATTTTTATTTCATACAGAGCCTTGTATTTTATAATCCTTATATTTGCATACTTTCTCAATAGTTTTCGACTTAGTAAGATCTATATTTTGAAAAAAAATGACACCATATTTACACCACTAACAGATGGCACTATATTCTTCAATTAATGAATCCAATTTGATAAGAAATTGCCTTAAATAATTATCATCCACAGTTGCACCTTCTGTATTCCTTAAAAGGTTTTGTATTATTCGAAAATCTTTTTTTACTTTTCCGAAACTAATCAATTCTAAACTGATTGTCTTTATGTTTCCAAGCAATAAATAGAGCATATAAAAATCAATCAAAGACCTTTTTCTAAACCCTCTTTGTTTTTTTTTATTTAAGCCAAATAGCTCATTTAAAGTTTCTTTTTTATCACCATCGCCCAATAGTTTTT
>CAZAHK010000051.1:4244-23301 GCA_964484555.1 uncultured Desulfobacula sp. | reverse complement strand
TTAGTCTGAAATTTCCGTTTTCAATTTGATATTGTATTTTTCAATCTTGGCATGGAGGGTGGGCCTTGACAACCCAAGGAGTTTGGCGGCCTGGGTGCGGTTGCCGTTGGTGGATTTCAGGGCCTCTGAAATCACGATGCCGGACACCGTATCCATGAAATCGTCAAAACTGTAAGTTCCGAAGGGACCCGCCAATACCTGCCGCACCCAATCCCGGATGGTGATCAATTCGATTTCTCCGGCCCGGCCGGCCTTGTCCTTTTTCTCAATGATCTGTTCCAGGTCGGCGGCGGAAATGGGGGCTCCCCGGTTGAAAATCAGCACCTTCTGGATCAGGTTGGACAATTCCCTGATGTTTCCCGGCCATTCATAGCGATTCAAAAGCATCAGGGCTTCCGGCTGGATGCTGGGGTTATCGATTTTCAACTCCGCAGAAAATTTATGCAGGTAAAAGGAAATCAAGGGGTCAATATCTTCTTTTCTCTCTCTCAGCGGCGGTAGCTCAATGGTCACGACCTTTAACCGGAAATACAGGTCTTCTCTGAATTTTCCGTCCAAAATGGCCTGTTCCAGGTTCTTATTGGTGGCGGCAATGATTCGGACATCCACGGGAATGGTTTCTTCACCTCCCAGCCGCTCTATGTTTTTCTCCTGCAGGAGCCTTAGAATCTTGGCCTGGATATTCAGAGGCATATCCCCGATTTCATCCAGGAATACGGTTCCCCCGTTGGCTTGCTCAATTTTCCCGATATGCCGCTGGGAAGCACCGGTGAAAGCCCCTTTTTCATAGCCGAACAATTCACTTTCCAGAAGGGTCTCGGGGATGGCCACACAGTTGATGATCAGAAAGGATTTGCCGGAACGGATGCCGTGCTGATAGACGGCCCTGGCCACCAGTTCTTTTCCGGTTCCGGACTCCCCCCGGATCAGAACCGTTGCATCGGTCTGGGATACCCGGCCAATGGTTTTATAGACGCTCTGCATGAGCCGGCTCTGGCCGATGATGGCATCCCCCTGCTGGCCTCCGGGGCTTGCATCCACGACCACCGGGGATCTCATAAAATATCCGGCTTCAATGGCCTGACGGATGAGAACCAGCATTTCCGGGACCTCAAAGGGTTTCAGCACATAGTCATAGGCTCCCATTTTCGTGGCTTCTATGGCAATATCCGTTGTGCCGTAAGCCGTTACAATGATGACCGGCAGCTTTGTATCGATCTTCCGGATCTCTTTAAAGGTTTCCATGCCGTTCATGCCCGGCAGGCGCATGTCAAGGATGACCAGATCCAGCAGGGTCCCCCGGACAATATCAATACCGGCCTCGCCGGAGGCAGCGCTGATGACGGTATAATTTTCTTCTTTTAAAAGCCTGCAGAAGCTTAACCGCAACTGGTCATCATCATCAATGACAAGGATGGTATTCATCACCTATGGCTCCATCATTACAGGATTCATTTATGTTTTGCCTCCTGCATCGATTTTTTCTTATATGCGTCCCCAATTTTATAATACAACTCATCAATATCCACCGGTTTGACGATATAATCAAAGGCGCCGTTGTCCATTCCGGCCCTTGCCGCTTCCAGCATGGCATGACCCGTCAGCATGATGACTTCAATCTGGGGCCACCGGGTTTTAATCTCCTGAAGAATCATGATCCCGTTTCGATTACCCGGCATTTTCACATCCAGAACCACCACATCAATATTATTCTCTTTGGCAATGCGCTCAAGGGCCTGTTCTCCGTCCGATACCCCGGAAGCGTCAATATCCCTTTTTCTGATCCGTTTGATGATGACATCCAGAAAACCGGTTTCATCATCCACAAACAATACTTTCATTTCGTATCCACCTTCTTTTTGTATTGAATTAGCCTGGAAACTGTAGGATAGGAACCTTGATCTTGTCAATCAAAATATCATTTCGTAAAAACAGGCATTATGGAAAATATTTTCCATTCCCGGAATCCGGATGGAAACAAGATGACGAATCAATATTGAATAGATTGTAATGCCGTGGTATAGCTTTCAGATTAATGGACATCATTGGATGAGGATTCAAAAAAAGATTGAAGTTCAGACACCTGTTTTTCGACAAGCGCGACCATGATCTGATCCGGATTGTTAATTCCGTCTATGATGCCGGGAAGACCCTTGGATATACGCGAAAGCTCTATTATCCTTTTTTTCATCCCCTGGGAATCAAGGAACTGGCTGAATCCAAGGGCCTGCGCACGGCCTATGCCATCGCTTCTCTTCTCGAGTCCATGGAACGGGGGGTGATTGAAAACCGGCTCCAGGCCCTCCAGGGCCTTAAAGATGAAATCCTGAATACCACCGCCGGGTCCATGCCCAAGAATACGGCCAGGGTTCTCCTTCAGATCATGAAGGAACTGGTCAGAGCCAGGGGCAACGACGCCCTTCAGCTTGAACTGGCCCATAGCTTCCGAATGGCGGCCTTTGGCAAACCCAGGGTCATCCGGCGGTTGCTCAGGCACTACCACCTCCTGGAAATGCCTGAGGAATGGGACCAGATTGCTTTTGACGACCATGTTCATGATGCCAATACCTCGGGCAGAAAATCTCCCACCCATCTTATCATGGATGCCTGGATCAAGGGTATCCGCCGGCTCAGGGTAATTTATTATCATTGTATTGAACCCCGGTTTGCCACGGAATTGATCCAGGCTGCAAGGATCATGGAAATCGACCTTCGCATCGGGATTGAATTCTGGGCCCGATACCGGGACCGTTATATCTCTTTTATCTGGGTATCAAGGGGCCTGCCCGATACCGAAGCCTTTCTCTGTTTTCTGGCCGAACCCCATGTGGTGTCGTTCATGGAACAGGGCAAGACCGTTCTGAGGTATCAGGAAAGATATGTCCTACGAATCCTTACAAGCTTTAACCGGAACTATCTGGAAGGCATGTGCCGGGATCTGGACATTGATCTTCAGCCTTTGCAGCCTGAAGCTTTCCTGAAGTTTGCCGTGCCGGGACTGCCTTCCATTCCCCATCTGGGAGAATATATCCATTCCCTTGCCGTGAAGGCCATGTCACAGCGCCTTAAGGATCTGAGCCAGGCCTATGAAACGGCGGATCCGGCTCAAAGACAGAGCATGAAAGACCTGGTCGAAAGATTGAATTCCTTTTCTACCAAGGATGTTATTACCAGCTATCTAACTCCCTTGAAACACCCGGAAGTGCCCCA
Source organism: uncultured Desulfobacula sp. (assembly GCA_964484555.1). Lineage (GTDB taxonomy): Bacteria > Desulfobacterota > Desulfobacteria > Desulfobacterales > Desulfobacteraceae > Desulfobacula. The sequence goes on along the minus strand of CAZAHK010000051.1, from coordinate 20,091 downwards.
TCCGTTTTCCCTCAGTATTGATGCCGATATACCCGATCGCCTCAAACTGGATTTTAAAGCGCTGCTTTTTGAGGTCAGGAAACTTCGCCATGATTTCAGGATTACCTTGAAACTCGGTAATCTGAAGCCTGAAGATGTGATTGAAATCCTGTATGACGGAGACGGATATGTGAACCGGCTCGAAATCATCAATTTAAAAGATTTTGTATCCGATGATCCTGCCTCCCTTTTTTCCATCAATGTCCTCCAGAAATCCATTAATTCCGGAAGCCTCTTAAAACTCAAACGGGCGGTCCGGCAGATCATCCTGTCCGTAGAAAAAACCGATTACCCGGACAAAGAGGACCGGTTGAAAAAATTGCTCGATATTCTCCATGATATTGATGCGTTAAAAGACATGTACACCATCCGGCCCCTTAAATCCAGGATCGGCAGTGATTCAACCGGGAAGGCCCATCAGACTTACGGCATGGGATTCTGCATTATCCCCACCCTTCCTGCAAGAGCCCGTGCGGAAATCCGTAAGAATATGGTGGATCGCCTGATATTGCCGGCCAATATGAATGTCAGCCGACGGATGACCACCTTTGCCTTGAACGAGATCTCCCCCATCCTGAAATGGGCTATAAAAAAATTCAGCCGGCTTCCCGGTTTGGAACAGATTCTGCCGGTCAAAAAAAGGGAATGGGTATTTGAATCCTTTGCCCTGGACATGAAGACCCTTGGAAATGTAGTCACACTGAGCGGAATTCAAAAGGAAGCAAAAAACAATCTGAAACTGGACCTGTCGGAAAAAGAAAAACAAAAATCTCCTGCTTCCTGGCAAAACCTGAACACAAAGCTAAAAAATTCTCTGAAAATTTTAGGGGGATTTATCCCGGCCTTTCTTTGCTTCTCTCTGACCAAAGACTGGTGGTTTCTGGCCTATTTCGGAGCTGTTATCTGGTTCGGCATTACCGGCTTTCGGGTGATTCTGCAATCGGTCCTGGGAGGAGGCGGCATCAACCGGTCTTCCCTGACCAAATGGAATGATTATGTGAGTTGGGACCGGCTGACGGATTCTCTTTTCTTTACAGGCTTTTCCGTGCCGATCCTGGATTATCTTGTCAAAACCCTAATTCTGGACCGGGCTTTCGGAGTCACCATGTCCACCAGCCCGGTCCTTCTCTATTCCGTCATGGGCCTGGCCAACGGGATTTATTTATCATCCCATAATATCTTTCGCGGCCTTCCCAAAGGGATGATCACCGGCAATTTTTTCCGTAGCATTCTTTCCATCCCCGTGGCCATCCTTTTTAACAGCATCATCGGTGCGATTCTGATGTTTTATAATGTTCCTTCCATTGAAAACATTCTTCAAAAATGGGCGGCCGTCATTTCAAAGGCCGCATCAGACACGGTGGCAGGCCTGATTGAAGGCACGGTGGACCGATTCTCCAACCTGGACTTGAGAAAAAGGGACATTGGGAAAAAATTTTCAGACCTGTTTGAAACCTATACCAAACTTGAACTCCTGTTTCCCGAGACGGAAGAAATGAAAATACTTGAAAAACCGGAAAAACTTTTTATCAGCAGGAATTCAGAAGTCAGAGACCTTGCCGTCATGATCATTATCAATGCCCTTGATCTTTTTTATTTCTGGATGTACCTGCCAAGGGCACGGATGACCATGCTGGAAATGGTTTCCCGACTGACTCCCGAAGAAAAAACCCTGTTTATCCAAGCCCAGAAAATCCTCGAGCATGAACAGTATATCAGCCGGCTTTTTGTGGATGGAATTCTGGGAAAAAATTTTTCAAAGCCCCTGTCATTTTATCTTACAAATTATCAGAATTACCTGTCCGCCCTCCAGAAAATCGATCCGTATCCTTTCCAATAAGTCATTTGTTTTTACGTGAGCCCAAATTTCATGGATTCCAAGGGCAGACAAACTGTTAGCAAAATTAACAACCTGTTCATATCGTTTTCGATCTGTAAAAAAAACGGACAGATTTATAATTCTCGACTACCTGTCAGGTGTTTTAATAACTCCTTTATTTTTAGGATGTTAAGAAGAAACCGCCGCCCTTGCTGCCCTATGGCATACCTTTTGCTGCAATACATACGGCTCGTAAATAAAAGCTGACACTTAGAGAGAAGAATGGAAACTTTATCAGCAGAACGAAATACATTTTACCAGGAATTATCCAGAAAAATCAAAATCCTGATCCTGGTGATTTCATTTTTTCCCTTTATCCTGACCACGGGTTTTCTTTTCTACCGGTTCAACCTGACCTATACCGAAAAAATCCAGGCCCATGTCTCAGAACTGGTTCAGAAGCATACCCAGAACATCGACACTTTTTTATCGGAAAAACTGGGGAATATCCGGTATCTGGCCTATCAACTTGAAAATAACAGTGCTAAATCCATCGAACTTTTTTTAAAAACAAACCTTGAACTGCTGGAAGAGGAATACCCGGATTCGTTCACCGATATCGGAATTGTTGATGGAAACGGGATACAGATTGCCTATGAAGGGCCCTTCAACCTTATAAATGCGGATTATAAAAATGCAGAATGGTTTCAAAACGCCATACAAAAGCCCTTTTATATCAGCGATGTCTTTGCCGGGCTGAGAGGGCATCCCCATTTTATCATCGCCGTCAGGGTCCGTATCGACGGGATGGACCATATTCTAAGGGCCACCATCAATTTTGCCGGATTCAATTCCCTGGTGGAAAATATTCAGATCGGAAAAACCGGCATCGCCTATATTCTCAACGCCGACGGCCGGCTTCAGACCAAGGCCGATATCCGGATCGACCCGACGATTATCGCCTCCCTGGTGGACTATAAAAACCCGGAGAGCCGGACCATTATCACGGAAAAACAGGACCCGGCCGGAATCAGATATCTCTATGCCATCTCGACACTGAAGAACATTGATTGGAGCGTGGTATTCCGACAGGACGTAAGGGATGCCCTCAGTGAACTTCGGAAAACACAGATGCTGACCCTTATCCTTATGATGGCCGGGAGTATCGTCGTCATTGCCGTTGCCTTTACCCTGCCGAGGTATATCATAAAGCTGATTTCCAGTGCAGAAACAAAAAGCGAGGCCATGAACCGGCAGGTTGTTGAAAGCGGGAAGCTTGCCAGTATTGGTGAACTGGCGGCCGGAATCGCCCATGAGATCAACAATCCCGTGGCCATCATGGTGGAAGAGGCCGGCTGGATCGAAGATCTTTTGGAAGATGAGGTGCTGAAAGAAACGGAAAACCTTGCCGAATTCAAACGGGCTTTAAAGCAGATCAACACCCAGGGCAAACGGTGCAAGGAAATCACCCATAAACTGTTGAGCTTTGCCCGGAAAACCGATTCCACCATCAATGACGTAGAAGTCAATGAAGCCATCCGGGAAATGGTGTCCCTCACCGCCCAGATGGCCCGGTATAACAATGTCATCATCGAGACGAAACTTGAGGACAAGCTCCCCTTTGTCCGGATTTCTCCCTCGGAGCTTCAGCAGGTGATGCTGAATCTCATCAACAATGCCATTGACGCCATGGAAAAAACAGGGGGCACCCTTACCATAGAAACTCAGAAAAGCAGGATTGAACAGAATCATATTGCTATTTCAATTGAAGACACCGGACCGGGTATCCCTAAAGAAAATCTGGACCGGATATTTAATCCTTTTTTTACTACCAAAGCCGTTGGAAAAGGTACAGGATTAGGGCTTTCCATCTGTTACGGTCTGGTCCAGAAAATGGGCGGGAAAATTGAGGTGTCCAGCCAGGTCGGCGTCGGCACCCAATTTCGTATCTTTATCCCGTTCCAGGACAGTTCAAATGACACCCTAACCAATGAATTTAATTCTACAATTGTATAAGGAGCGTAACCATGAAAAAAATCAAATTATTACTGGTAGATGATGAAAAAGCGTTTCTGGAGACCATTACAAAACGTCTTGAAAAAAGGGACCTGGATGTTTCAACGGTTTACAGCGGAAAAGAAGCGCTTGCGGAAATTGAAAAAAACAAGACCCTTGAAGTCGTTGTTCTGGATGTTAAAATGCCTGAAATGGACGGCATCCAGACCCTGGTCGAACTGAAACGAAAGGCCCCCCTGGTTGAGGTGATCATGCTGACCGGCCATGCCACCGTAGAAACCGCCATTGACGGGATGAAGCTGGGGGCCTTTGATTATCTCATGAAACCCTGTGACATTGATACTCTGATCGGAAAAGTAAAAGGCGCCGCGGCAAAGAAAAGAGAACATGAAGAAAAAATAACCGAAGCCCGCATCAAGGAAATCACTGAACGAAGGGTATAGGTAAAAGAGGAAGATCATGGATTCCTGCGGCAATGATAAAGAAAAAAAAGCCATCCGTCTCCTTCTGGTGGATGATGAAAAAGGATTTCTGGATGTTCTTTCCAACCGGCTGTCCAGGAGACTGATCCATCCCACCAAGGCTTACAGCGGGACACAGGCCATACAGATTCTGCGGAAACAGGATTTTGACGTAGTGGTCCTGGATCTGAAGATGGAAGACATGGACGGGATAGAGGTCTTGAAGGTTATCAAACGGATGGTTCCGGATCTTCCGGTGATTCTCCTGACCGGACATGGGTCCCAAACTGCTGCAAAAGAAGGGATTCTGGCTGGAGCCTTTGATTTTCTGACCAAACCCTGTGAACTGGTGGAACTCATGGAAAAAATCAAAGAAGCCCATGAACATCATAAAAAACACGCAGAAAATTTTAATTTAATAGATGTCGGTACGGATTCGTCATCCAAAACGTGAGAGGCGCACTAATTCGATAACATGATGCGTATGTGGGAAGCAACCAAGAGCATTCAGGAATTATTTTCATTCCATCTGAGCCTGAAATCCAGGGTATACCTGGTGAATGCCGTTCTTCTGGGCATCACCCTGGTGGGGGCCGTTCTCATGGTCTGGTACACTTACAAAATCGAAGATGTTTTTAAAACCATCATCAGCAGAAACGTGATGATTTTCGAATCTGCAGAAGCTTTGGGAACGGGGTTGGTCAATCAGAAAGGCTATGTCACCTATTTTTTCCAGGACGGGAAACAGGAATGGCTGGTGGAACTGGCCCGATACCGGACCCGTTTTGAGAACACCCTTGAAGAATTGAAGACCCAGGTCAAGGATACCTGGGAAATAAAAACCGTATATCAGATTGAAGCCGATTACCGGAAATATATTGCCGCCCGGGACGAAGTCATCGAACTCTATAAAAAAGGGGAGCGGGAAAAAGGGTTTTCAATGCACCAGGATGTCCGGCAGTCGTTTTTTGAAATCCTTGAATTATGCAACCAGTTCAAGGAATTCCATAAGGAAAAAATAGAGACCGCCATTGAAAAAAGCCGGGAAGAAGCCAATGGCCTAAGGATCATTGCCCTGATGGCCATTGTTTCCGTTACCCTGTTGAGCCTTCTGGTGAATTTTATATTTGCCCGCCATATCATGGAGCCCATCCGGAAACTGATATTGCAGGTAGATAGTGAAGACGGAACCGGGAAACCCCGGGATGAGGTGGATGCCCTCCAGCGCGGAGTCCTGGGCCTTCTTGAAGATGCTGAAGAAACCCATCAAAAATTACGACAGAGCCAGGTATCCCTTTTGCAGTCGGAAAAAATGGCGCTCATCGGAAGACTTGCCGCAGGAACGGCCCACAGCATCCGGAATCCTTTAACCTCGGTAAAGATGAGGCTGTTTTCCCTGAACCGGTCCGCCGTCCTCTCCAATACCCAGAGGGAGGATTTAAATGTCATCTCCGGCGAGATCATCCAGATCAATAAAATTGTTGAAAATTTTCTTGAGTTTGCCCGGCCGCCCAAACTCGTCATGAAACGGATGAGCCCTTCTGTGGCGGTGGACAGTGCGGTTTATCTTCTCGACCAAAGGCTTCGGTCCTATCATGTGAATTTAAAAATCGAACGGTCCGGCCCTTTGTCCGAAACCCTGATAGACCCGGAACAACTCAAGGAAGTATTGGTCAATATTATCATCAATGCCTGTGAAGCCATGAAAAAAGGAGGCAGCATCATGATCCGTGAAAGGGAGATGGAAATCGCCCCCCTGGAAAAGGCCGACATCATCCGGATCAGTGATAACGGAGAAGGCATTGCCGAAGAGATCATGAAAAATATCTTTGATCCGTTTTTTACCACCAAGGAAGAAGGAACCGGCCTCGGTCTCAGCATTGCGTATAATATTATCCATGAACACGGCGGAATACTGGAGGTCTCAAGTCAAAAAGGAAGGGGCACCGATTTTACCATCACGCTTCCCATAAGGGAAAAAGGATCCCCGGGTAAAATCCATGGAATCATATAATCAATTGAATATATTGATTATTTAACTTAAATACATATACAAGGAGAAAAAAAAATGAAGTTTTTTCGTGATTTAAACCAGTTCATGGTGGCCGGGTCAAGGGCCCACGCCCGCTGGGAACTGGAAATGTCCAACAACATCCTGCACAGCCGCACCCGAATGCTGATCCTGGGGCTGTTGCTCATTCCCGTTTTCCTGGGCGGCGTTGCCTTTGCCGAGGCCGTCAGCCAGGCCCTGCCGTCCTTCATCGGCAGCAAGCAGGCCTATGGGCCCGCGCACTACACCAACCTCATCTTCGGCGCCTCGGTGCTGGTCGGCGTCTGCGCTGGCCTAATCACCGGCTGCATCGGCGCCGGCGGCGGCTTCATCATCGCCCCGGCCCTGATGAGCGCCGGCGTCAAGGGTATCCTTGCGGTCGGAACCGACCTGTTCCACATCTTTGCCAAGGCGATCATGGGATCAGTCCTCCATCGCAAGATGGGCAACATCTCGGTTTCCCTGGCCGTCACATTCCTGATCGGCGCCATCGGCGGCTCGACCCTGGGCGGTTATGTCAACCGCAAAATCTATGACGCCAACCCGGTGCTGAGCGACATGTTCATAACCTCCATCTACGTCGTCATCCTCGGCTTCCTTGCCTTTTATGCCATGAACGACTACCTCAAAACACGCTCTAAAAAAATAGTCATCGAAGAAGGCGCCACCAAAATCGCTGAAGAGATTCCGCCCATGGGCAAACGCATCCAGTCGGTCAACATCCCGCCGATGCTGACCTTCGACGAGAACATCACCCCGGGCGGCCGCAGGATTTCCGCCATCTTTCTGGTGATCAGCGGTTTCATCGTCGGTATGGCCGCAGCCATCATGGGCGTCGGCGGCGGTTTCCTCACCTTCCCGATGTTTGTCTACGGCCTGGGCGTTTCTTCCATGACCACGGTCGGCACCGACATCTTCCAGATCGTGTTCACCGCCGGTTATGCCGCTATCAGCCAGTATGCGATCTACGGCTTCATCTTCTACACCCTGGCCATGGGCATGCTGCTCGGCTCTCTGATCGGCATCCAGGTCGGTTCCATCGTCACCAAGGTCGTTCCCGGCACCACCATCCGTGGTTTCTACGCCGTCACCGTGACCGCCGGTTTTCTCAACCGGGTCTGCGCCCTGCCGGAAAAAATGATGAAAATGGGCTATGTCGAACTGTCCAAAGGTTTTATCACAACCGTCGACATTATCGGCAACGCCGGCTTCTTCATCATCATCACCACCTTTGCGGTATGGGTTTTCTGGTGCTTTTTCTCTAATCTTAAGGTCCTTAAATCAGGGGAGGTGCATTGATCATGTCAAGTTCAGCTCAACTCAAAACCAAAGGATACCTCCTCCTGGCGTCCTTTTTCGTGGTCCTGGTGACCATCTTCATGCCGCTGTTCCCGAGTGTTCAAGGCCAGAAGATCAATGGACTCGACTATCTCGACAACTTTTTCAACCAGTTGTCCAAAAGCTCGGCATATTACATCCCTGAGCAGGTAAAAAAAGCGGAAACCTACAACGGTCAGCAATTCAGCACCTCCTTGAAGATGAAATCTCCCGAGGAGGCCGCATTAACCGCCAAACTATTCGCCATGAACACAATCACTGCCGAAGCCGAAGGTGACAAGGTCAAGGTCAGCGGTGATTTCGGTGCCATGATCACCATCATGCTCAATGATGCCGATTTGATGTTTAAAAACGACGGCCAGTCATTGAAAGCCAAATACGGCGTTGATGAACGGCAGACCGTCTATTCCTGGTATCAGGCTCTGACGGCCATGGAAAAAGACATGACCAAGGCAGGGCAGTTTGAGCAGGCCAAGTTCGTTAAAAACTGCATGTCCAAAGCGGTTGAGCCGGCCTACAACTATTATGAGGTTGAGGCAAAACCGGTGAAGGAGGAGATTTTCCTGTTGATTGCCTCTCTCGCTTTCTACGTCATCTACACCATGTGGTACGGTTATGGCCTGTTGTTCCTGTTCGAAGGCATGGGCATCAAACTGGAACACTGATGATCAGCCATTGATTTTCTCAGACCAATTGAGAAAAGCTTAAATTTTAGTGCCGCCGGGAGGCATTTCCGGCGGCACTAAACCAGGAGACGATGAAAAAACTGATCGAGTTTCTAAAAGATTTTTTTCAAAAACAACCCCCTGCCGATTCTATAGATGCCGAAACCCTCAGAGCCGCATTTAAAGAACGGTATCATCACTTCAAAATGCTGTTGAATGCCAACAACAGCGCGCTTGAGACCATGACGGAAATTGAACAAGCCCTTCAGAGCCGGCGGCCCTTCGGCATGTCTTTTATCAAAAGCAATTGCATTTCCGTCACCGTGAGCCTGCTCCGCCTCTTGAAAAACCTGGAGCAACTGAGCGAGGGGAAATACAATTCGCTGTATGCCCCCTTTGATGAAATATGCAAGACCATCCGAGGGTTGATTGAACAAAAAAAAGAAGCCCAGGATGAGCGCCTCATCATCCCCCTTACCGCCATCGACCGTACCCGTGCCGACCTGGTGGGAAGCAAAATGGCCAACCTGGGAGAAATATTAAATCTTGTCAAACTCAAAGTCCCGGCCGGTTTTTCCATTACGGCCCGGGCCTATGAATATTTCATGTCCTACAACGATCTTCAGACTGAAATCGACCGGCGCTTTATCTCAACCGATATCACGGATATGGAAGCCCTCTATGCCTTAAGCCTGGATATTCAGGCCCTCATCACGGAGGCCCCCCTCCCGGAAGACCTTGAGACCGAAATCCACAGGGCCTATTCCGATCTTGAACAGGAAATGGGAGGATCTCTCGCCGTTGCCCTCCGAAGCAGCGCCATGGGTGAAGATTCCGCTGCCAATTCGTTTGCCGGACAATACCGCTCCGAACTGAATGTCCGCCAAAAGGACCTGATCACCACCTATAAGGAAATCGTGGCCAGCAAATACGGGTTCACTGCCATCACCTACCGTCTTAACAAGGGTATCCGGGATGAGGATATTTTCATGAGCGTGGGGTGCATTGCCATGGTGGATGCCCGGTCCGGCGGGGTCATGTATACCCGGAATCCTCTGGATGCCGGAGACAGTTCGGTGTTTATCAATTCGGCCTGGGGCCTGCCCAAGGCTGTTGTGGACGGCAGCGTGGACTGCGATCTGTTCGTGGTGGGCCGCAATGCACCGATGCAGATTTCCTATAGGGATATTAAAGAAAAAAAAGCCCAGTTCCTCTGCTATGCCGAAGACGGGGTCTGCCAGTTTGAAATCACCGAAGAGTACAGGAAGGAGCCTTCCATTAAAGATGAGGAGGCCGTGGCTTTGGCAACGCTGGCGGTCCGCATCGAGCAGTATTATGGATCCCCCCAGGATGTGGAATGGGCCATTGACAGGAACAGCAGTCTTTTTATCCTTCAATGCCGCCCCCTGCAACAGACCGAAGCCCTGAAAATGAATTATCCGGAAGAGCTGATACAAAAAACCCGTGAAAATGTTCTGGCTTCCGGCGGGACCAATATCTTTCCCGGAGTTGCCGGTGGCGAGGTGTTTATCGTAAACAGCCCGGACGAAATGGTCAATTTCCCCAAAAACGGGATCCTGGTGGCCCGGCAAGCCCTGCCGGTATGGGCCTCCCTTTTGAACAAGGCCTCGGCCGTCCTGACGGAACACGGAACCTTTGCCGGCCATCTGGCCAATGTGGCAAGGGAATTCAAAGTTCCTGCCATTTTTGGGCTGAAAGATATTACTGATATATTAAAAAACGGTGACCTGATCACCGTGGACAGCAGCCTGTTAAGCGTTTATAAGGGAAAAATCGATATCCCGGTTCAATCCTGGGAAACGGAAAAAGACATTATTGAAGGAAGTCCGGTTTACAATATGCTGCTTGAAGTCAGCAAATTCATTATCCCCCTCAGCCTTCTGGACCCCTACTCCCCGGATTTCAAACCGGAAAACTGCAAAACCCTTCATGATATCACCCGGTTTGCCCATGAAAAATCCGTCCATGAAATGTTTAATTTCGGCAAGGAACATAATTTCTCCGAACGCTCCAGCAAGCAACTGTTTTACAAGGTCCCCATGCAATGGTGGATTTTAAATCTGGATGACGGCTTAAAAGAAGAAACTCAGGAAAAATATATTCGACTTGAAAATATAGCATCCATTCCCATGATGGCCCTCTGGGACGGGATCATTGCCGTGCCCTGGGACGGCCCGCCTGCCATTGACGGTAAAGGCATGGCTGCGGTAATGTTCCAGTCCACGGCCAACCGGTCCCTGGAACCGGCGATGAAATCTGCATATACGGAACGTAATTATTTCATGATTTCAAAAAATTTCTGCAGTTTTACCTCCCGCCTGGGCTATCATTTTTCCATTGTTGAAGCCCTGGTCAGCAACAGGGTGACTGAAAATTATATCAGCTTCAGATTTAAGGGAGGAGCAGCAGACAATCAACGCCGGATCAGGCGGATTCGATTCATCGCCGATATTCTCACCGAATATTCTTTCAGGGTTGAACTGCGGGAAGACAATCTGGTGGCCCGTGTGGAAGGTTTTGAGATGGAGTATATGCTTTCACGGATGAATATCCTGGGGTATTTGATCATGCATACCCGGCAACTGGACATGATCATGTCCAACGAATCCGTCATCCGCTATTACCGTGCAAAAATCGATAAAGATATTAAAACCGTGGTCCTCGCAAAAAAAACCTCTGCTTCATAGACAGAGATCAGGATTTTTGATTACTCACCATTGATCAAGTCTTTACGCTCAATGATCAATTCATACTCCGAGCCCTCGGGAACCCTGTTTATGCGGAAGCCCATTTTTTTCCCCAGTTTCAGCATCTGGGTATTTTCAGCCAGAACGACTCCATTCACACGTTCAAGACCTTTATCCCAGGCTGCTTTCAAACATTGCCCCAATAAGGCTGCCCCGATACCTTTACCCTGCCATCCGTCCGTGATGGCCATGGCAAATTCACCCTGTTTCCCATCAGGATAATCAATGATCCTGCAGACTCCGACCATTTTCCTGTCCTTGTCCGTTCCCAGAAGGGCCACGAGGGCAACCTCCCGGTCATAGTCAATCTGGGTCAATTTGATCAACATTTCCGTTGAAAGCTTTTTCATGGGTGAGAAAAACCGCATATACACACTTCTTGGGGACAGGGAATTAAAATGCTCAATCAAAAGGTCTGCATCACTGGGCCGGATGGGACGGATAAAGAATTCCTGGCCGTCCACACTTTGCAATGTGGATTCATACTGCCAGGGGTAAGAGCTGATGATGAGGTGTCTGGGGCTTGGAACCGTTGAAGGGCCTATCAGAACCCTGGCGTCCACAGCCATCATCTCTCCGTTCTTAACCATGAGCGGATTAATATCCAGGGCCTGGATTTCAGGAAAATCCGTTACCAGCCTTCCAATCCGGATCAAAAATTCCTCCACGGTTGCCAAACCGGCCGGGGGAAGATTTCTAAATCCCTTGAATACCCTGGATATTCTCGTCTTTTCAATCAGTTGCCGGGCCAGAGGCCGGTTCAGGGGCGGCAGGCCCATGGCCGTGTCCTTATAAATCTCGGTCAGAATTCCTCCCATACCAAAAAGAAGAACAGGACCGAACTGGTCGTCTTTTTTGGCGCCGATGATGAGTTCATAATCCGCCTTGGGCTGCATTTTCTGAACCGACACCCCTTTTATTTGAGCATTCGGTGCAAAAGCCCTGGCGCTTTTCATGATTCCGTTATAGGCGGCCATGACCTCGGCCGGGGTTTTCAGATCCAGAACCACACCGTTGCAGTCGGATTTGTGCAGGATGTCTTTGGAACAGATTTTCAGAACCACCGGGAATCCGATCTGTTCGGATATTTCCCCGGCCATTTGTTCTGAATCGGCAATTTTTGTCATATTGGCCGGAATCCCATAGGATTTCAAAAGTTCCTTGGCCCCTGTTTCCGTAAGACTGGATTCTCCCGCAGCAACCGCCTCATGAATGATCTGCGTAGCCTTCTGCCGGTTGATCACCAGTTTGGTATCGGTCCTGATCGGAATCTCATGGAGCATTTCAATATGTTTTCCGTACTGATAAAGATTTTTAAAGGCCCGGACCGCTCTTTCGGCGGAATCATAGGTCACAATGCCGGCTTCGTTAAAGACTTTTCTTGAGCTTTCAACATTGATCCCGCCGATCCAGGCGGTAAAAACAGGACAGGGAAAAGTTTTTATTTCCTCTGCAAGGGCCTTTGCAAGGCCCAGGATATCCATGGTGCCGACGGGTGAACAGATCAGGAGCAAGGCATCGGTTTCCGGTGCATTGGCACAGATCCGGGCGGTTTTAAGGTAAATATCCCTTCCTGAATCCCCAAGGATGTCGATGGGATTTCCCCGGCTCCAGTTGCCCGGCAGAATCCGGTCCAGTTGGCCCAGGGTTTCCGCCCCAAGCCGGGCCGGTTCAATGCCGTGGGCGGAGAGCGCATCCGCCGCCATGACGCCGGGTCCTCCGGCATTGGTAATGATGGCAAGGCTTGAACCGCCGGGTCGCCGCTGCTTTGCAAGAAACTCGGTACAGTCGAACAGTTCTTCAAATTCATTGACCCGCAGGATCCCGGCCCGCTGAAACGCCGCATCATACAAGGCATCTTCCCCGGCCATGGCCCCGGTATGGGAGGCGGCTGCCATGGCCCCGGCCTTGGACCGGCCGGCTTTCAGAACAATAATGGGTTTCACCCGGGAAACGGCCCTGGCCGCACTCATGAAATTCCGGATATGGGTGATGTTTTCCATATACATGACAATGCTGCCCACGGAATTTAAGGAGCCGAAATAATCGATCATATCGGCGAAATCCACATCCAGCATGGATCCGAGGCTGACAAAATGACTGAACCCCACATGATTTCGATGGGAAATATCCAACACCGAGGTGCACACGGCCCCGCTCTGGGATAAAAAGGCAATCTTTCCGGGTAAGGGCGAAAGGTGGGCAAAACTGGCGTTTAAGGATGCGCCTGTATTGACAAATCCAAGGCAATTGGGACCGATGATTCTCAGGTTGTTTTTTTTGGCGGTCTGAAGGATCGTCTCTTCCATCTGCCTTCCCTTGAGTCCGACTTCCTTGCCGCCGGAAGATATGATGACAACACCGGCAAGTCCTGCATTTCCGCAGGATTCCATGATTTCCGGCACAGTCCGGATGGGAGTGGCAATCACGGCCATATCAATGGCTGAATCTGCGTCCTCGATGCGGGCAAAGGATTTTTGGCCCATGATCCGATGATGCCCCGGATTTATAGGGATGATATTTCCTTTGAATCCTTGTTCCAGAAGATTTTTCATGATCAAATATCCGACAGAACCTTCTTTTTCACTTGCTCCGACAACAGCAACGGTTTTCGGATTAAAAAGCCTGTGCAAATTGACTGTGGTCATAGTCACCCCTCATCCCTTCATAAGTTCACAAGAATACCCATCCCGATTTAAAGAATATCGCGCCGGGCTAGGGCACTATCCATACCGTCATTTCTCTTGCGCCCTGAATGGCTTTCCAGGGAATGGACCCGATATCAAAATGATCCACATCGGATTTTCCTTTCCGGCCAAAGACCAGGGTATCGCAATTTTCTTCCATGGCTGCGGAAATAATGGCTTCCGACCGGCTATCGGCGCCCTGGATGAGTTTCACGGTAATTCTTTTTTTCTGTATTCCGGCTTTTTCAAGCTCGCTTTCAGCACTTTGAATCGAAGCCTCAAGCTCTTCAAATAAAGCCTTAACAAAACCGGGCGGTTTTTTCTTCCCGGCTTTTACATCATAGAGGTTAAAATCCCTCAACACACTGCACAGCACCACCCTGCAATCCGAGTTTTGAATCATGTCTGCCGTAAACGTAATCGCTCTTTTGGAACATTCCGAACCGTCAAGGGCCAGAAGCAAAGAATGATTCACCTTCTGGATGCCTGCCAGCATGATGGGAATATTACCGACTTTTTCAACGAGCTTGGTTGAAACGCTCCCCATGATAAAGGGCAACAGGGTCCTTGACCCGCCGCGCCTCCGGATAAGAAGGGCATCATACCCTTTTTTGGCTTCATCCATGATATCCCTTGCAATCCCGCTTTTCCTTTCGGCGATGACAATGCTGATGGCTTCGGGATTAAATCCCGCTCCTATCAACTGCATTCTTGCTTTTTCCATAAACTCTTCCATCTGGGCCTTGTATGCGCTTTCCCAGGCATATACGGCAGAGGTTGCGCCTGAGCTGAATGTTTCTTTTTGCAGGTCGTAATAACACACGGGAACCTTGGTGATGATATTGTGCAATACCAGTTTCTTTTTTAAAAACGGTTTAAAGCTGCAAAGGTACTGGACGGTTCGAAAGGCCCTTTCAGAACCGTCCAGGGCCACGAGTATTTTATTGCTGTTGTCGGTCATGGTGATTTCTCCTTTTGTAAACGGTTATATGCTATGCAGGGGTTCAGGGTTTTGTGCGCAAACTCATCACCGGGACCGGCGAATGCCTGAAGAGTTTTTCCGCTACACTTCCGAACAAAAACCCCTCAAGATTAGATCTTCCCTTGGGTCCAAAAATCAGAAAATCAATATCTTCCGTATCAATGGCAGCCAGAATTTCCACATAGGGAACCCCATGAGCAATCCGTATCCTCACTTTTTTTCCATCCAGGCTTTCGACATTTTTAACCATGGCCCTGAGTTTTAATTCACGGCGGCCCGATTCCTCGGCAAGATGTTTTGACAGGATAAAACTGTCCGGACGGGCCTTGTTCACTGCATTTTCAACCTGATCAATGGCTTTTTGATTAATAATATGGATGAAACAAATATCGGCATTTGTGAGCCTTGACATTTCTCCTGCATATTCCAGCACCTGTCTCGAATACAGGGAAAAATCCACTGCAGCCATCACATTTTTGATTTTTCCGGTGTGTTCTTTCATTTTATTTCTCCCTTTTAAACTTGGCCCTTTCCCTGACGCTGACCACCGGAACCGGTGAATGACGGAATACTTTTTCCGCCGCGCTTCCGAACAGCACCCGTGAAATATTGCTCCGGCCTTTGTTGGCCATTACCACAAGGTCAATATGTTCGGTTTCTATGGCCTTGAGGATCTGTTCAAAGGGAATCCCCACATCAATTTTGATTTCCATCCTGGATTTTTGCTCAAAAAATCCATCCTTTATCATTTGTTTTAATTTTTCAGATCTTTCGTTTTTCAAATCCCGGATATAATCATCCGTATTGATAACATTGGCAAAGGAACCGGGATAATAGCTGAAAACCATTTCCGCGCCGGCAATATCCCTCTGGTTAATGACGTTGAAGACCAGAATCTGCGTGTCGGTCCCCTTGGAAAGCGCTACGGCATATTCCAGCACCATGGGTGAGTATGGGCTGAAATCAACACAGGCGAGGATTTTATGAATATTCTGATTCATGTCTTATCTCCTTTATGGATA
>CAZAHK010000051.1:0-4144 GCA_964484555.1 uncultured Desulfobacula sp. | reverse complement strand
ACGGGATCAATTGACCAGAAGATGACATAGGATGCCGGCTGCATACCCCATTGCAATGACCGGGGTCCATTTCAGGTGGGCACCAAAGGTATAGGTTCCCCTGGCGGTTCCCATGAGGGCGACCCCGGCGGCGGAACCAATGGACAGAAGACTTCCGCCCACCCCTGTGGTCAGGGTAACGAGCAGCCACTGGTCTATGGGCATGTCCGGGTTCATGGTCAGGATGGAAAACATGATGGGAATATTATCCACAACAGCGGAAACAACCCCCACAAGGACATTGGCAAAGGTAAAACCGAGGTTTGTATACATGGAATGGGAGAGCAGGGCAAGATAACCGAATTGAGCGAGCCCGCCCACACAGAGAATGACCCCGTAAAAAAATAAAAGGGTATCCCATTCGACTCTGGACACCCTCTCCATGATATCAAAATGCCGGGCCTCTTTATGGAGCTCGCTCACATCCTCAATTATCTCAACGGCACCGATGATATTCTCCTGCCCATCCGTAACGGTGGGCACGACCTTCTTTCCGCTTCACATGATAACTGAAAAAACCAAGAAAGGAGAGTCCGAGCATCATGCCGGAAGCGGGCGGAAGGTTTAAAAACTGATGGAAACAGACGGCTGTGGCAATGGTCAAAAGGAAAAGGCCCATCATGCCGACGGCCCCATATTTCATTTGAACGATGTCGGCTCCGGGCCTTGGCTTTTCATTGCGGGCCACGGCAAAATTCATGACCAGGGCCAGCACCAGCCAATTTACCAGTGACGGCAGGAATAGGGCAAAAAACTCAAAAAAACCGACCTTTCCTTTTTGCCATACCATCAAAGTAGTGATATCCCCGAAGGGTGAAAAGGCTCCCCCGGCATTGGCGGCAATTACAATATGGATACAGGCCACGGTCACAAATTTTTTATCCGTACCGCCGACGGCCATGACGATACTGCCCATGAGCAAGGCCGTGGTAAGATTGTCGGCAAAGGGGGAAATAAAAAAGGCCAGCGCTCCCGTGGCCCAGAAAATCTTGCGCAACGAAAAGCCTCTTCCCACCAGAAAAGCCTTTAAACTCAGAAAAACATTCCGCTCTTCAAGGGAATTGATATAGGTCATGGCCGTCAGCAGAAAAAGAAAGAGCTCGGCATATTCCAGAAGGCAGCGTTCGATGGCTTCATGGGCCGTGTGAACGTCTCCTGCTGCTTCATAGGCGACGGCCACCAAAATCCAGATCAGGCCGGCCGCCAGCATTACGGGCTTGCTTTTGCGAAGATGGATATAATTTTCCAACGGCACCAGAGCATAGGCCAGAAAAAAAACAAGAATACACAGATACCCGTATGCTGAATCGGCCATAAGATCAAGCCTATATTTTCATTGTTTTGGATGTCTCAAACTCAAAACAGGAACCGGAGAATGTCTGAATACTTTTTCACAAACCCCGCCGGTCAAAAAATCGGGAAGATCGGATCTGCCTTTCTGACCAATGACCATGAAATCCGTCTCTCCCTGTTTAAGAAACTTCAGGATTTCAACGGAGGGAACCCCTTCGTTGATAATGGTTTGAAAATGAATATCATCGGCCTTGGAATTTTTGATGAGGGCCTCCATTTTTGATGCACAGCGTTTTTTTTCACGGGCCACATAATCGGCATAGGGAAAATATTCCAGATGATCCATCTCAAACTGCCGTTTAACACAATCAATGGCTTTCCTATTGATGATATGGATGATGCTGACCCCGGACCGGGTCCGCCGGGCAAGATGAACGGCATAGTCCAGGATGGATTGTGAATATTCTGAAAAATCAAGGGCAACCGCCATGTTTTTTATCTTCTGGTCCATTTTATGATCTCCTTTATCCATTCATCAATCGTCTTAATCCTCTTGACAGATCTGCCACATAATACAGGTCCCCTGCTTCATGAAGCTTTTCCACCACACCATCAAACCTTAAGGGATCAATATCAAAGGTATGAAAAAATACTTTTCTATACCCTTCATCCATATCGTCATAGGAGGTCATGATGCTGCAAAGTCTGCCCCCGTTGCTCCTGATGATATCTGAAAGGACTTTAATGACGCCGGGTCTATCCTGGATGGTAAAGGCAAAAATCTGGCCTTTATTTGAAACCCCGGTAAAAGAAACAAAGCACCGGAAAACATCGCTCTTGGTGATGATGCCCTCAATATAGCCTTTCCCGGTCACCACCGGCATGCCGGAAATCCCTTTTTTCAGCATGATGACGGCGGCTTCATCAACGGTATGATCCCCCTGGATGGTAATGACGGGACTTGACATGACCGTCTCGACTTTTACGGAATCCAGCAATGCAGGGATTTCAAAACGATCCAGGGACGTGGCTTCGGACGGCATGGCTTTTTTGATATCCCCGTCGGTCAAAATCCCGGCCAGCTTCCCCTCCTTTAGCACAGGCAGCATGGATATCACCCGGGTTGAAAATTTTTTTGCAGCCTCATTCAATGATTCATCATGATGGATTAAAATCACGGGTTTACTCATCCACTCTTTAATCAACATGGTCTCCTCCATATATATATTTATGATTTTTCCATTCGTATCCGCTTATCCATGACCCCTACTGAGCAATTGTTGTGCCAGTTTTGTAAAATCATCCAAAACCCTTGAATCTCAGTTGGATTGCCCTGAAGGGAATGGAATATCAGCCCTATTCCATGAAAAGGATTCAAAGAGAATCTATCAACCTGAAAAAAAACCTGACAGGGGTCAAGAGGGAGGCTTTTATCAGGTGAGCGGATTTTTAGGAAAGGATGCCGAACCGAAGAAGCTTAAACTCATCCTGAATTTCCCGGGAGATCTTTTTGCCCATTCTGACCATGAACATATTCTCAGATTTCAGGCAGATATTGGGTTCATTGGTTTGAAATTCAAGAAAACCGGCCGGCGTATACAGAGAAACCAGCATATCCCTGTAGGACTGGACCGTAAATCCGAGATCAGCAAGGTCCCAGGTCCAGGAATAGGCGGTCAGATAGATGATTTTTTCTTCTACAAAATCCTCTGAAAAGAGGTGATCCAGAAGTTGCCGGGCCATGCCGTGATTCCGGAATTCCCTCAATACCTCAACCGCTTTCAATTCCATGACCATTTTGGAGTCTGAGAGGGTCCACCGCTCATTTTTATCGGGGAAATCAAGAGCCGCAAATCCGACAATGATTTTATGTTCCAAAAGGGCGAGAGATACTCTCCCGCCCTTTTGGATTATGCTTTGAAGACTCTGTTTGGTGCAGTGCGTCAGCCTGTAGGCAGTTGAATGACAGGTTTCAAAGGGGAAGGTGAGATCCTTAAACACCCCTGGATTCCTATTCGATTGAATACAGACAGTGCCCTTTTGGGTTTCAATGGAAGTCCGGTTCATCTTTTTATAAGGATTTTCATTATTTTTCGGATCCGAATTTCTGTTCAAAGGCACATGCCACAATGGTCGCTGCCTGAAATATTCCTTTAATATGATCCATATTGATAACCATGTCAAATTCATCCGGGCTGGTTTCCTTTTTCTGGTAAACCGCTTTAAAAAATTCGTGCTGCTCTGCATCACAGACTTCCAGTTGCCGTTCAGCCTCGGATCTTCCGATATTCATCATCCGGGCCAGCCGGTCCACCCGGTAGTCTTTGCTGCAGATAAACCGGACCGACAATACCGAATTTCTCGGCAGGATGAGATGGGTTCCCCTTCCCACAAAAATAGTGGGCTCGCCGCAGGCCAGAGCGGTCACTGTTTTTGCAAGCTGTCTTGCATAATCGCTTTTAAGAAATGTTTTTTCACTGATCAGCATTGAAAAAAGTTCACTGGCCCGGCCGGGATAGCGCTCATCATAGAATTCAATCATTTTCTGGGACAGCTTGGCGTCCTTGGCCATGTGCTCCAGGATTTCCCTGTCAATGACCCGGTAGTGGATCATGCCGGCAAGAAGGTCAGCGATTTCCAGTGCGCCTACACCGATCTGCCGTGAAAAACAGACACTGGGCAAAAAACCGGGCTTTTTGTCTGCCTGTTTTTTATCCGCCTCGTCTTGTGCGTATTTTTTAATATTCAGGTCTGCCCATTCAGCGGCCGACGGTCTCTTTTTACCATAAAATCCGGGTTTATACCCTGTTTT
>CAZAHK010000050.1:4575-23322 GCA_964484555.1 uncultured Desulfobacula sp. | reverse complement strand
CATTCCATGGCAAAGGCCACGGCATGACCCGCCGAGATCGTATCCATGCCTGCGCGGTTCAGCACTTCGTTCAGATAGAAAATCGTGTCCACATCGCTGTTCATGCAGAACCCGCCCAGGGCAAGGACGGTTTCGTATTCGGGCTTGTGGGTTTTGCCGTATTTTCCCTGGGTCGTGCAGATGCCCCCGCACCCCAGGGGGCAGGAATAGCAGTGGTATTTTACGGTCTCGCATTTGCTGAACACATCGGGATTGGAAGAATAGCTCTTAAAAAATCCCCAGTCCCGGCTGGAGCCCTTCCAGTTTTTAATGGGCGAATCCCCCATTTCCGGGGACATCTGGTTCATGGACACCGTGCCCCATTTTTTCAGCATGATTTTGTAGAGCAGGCCGTCCATGGTGAGGGCCACGGGCAAAAGGCGCATGACGGCCCCGAAAAGGGCCGTGAGAGGCCCGGAAACAAAGGGCGGCTGGAACCGGACCCAGTTGTTGCAGATCCGGCTGATCCGTTTCATTTCCCGGGGGTTATGGACACTGATCCGTTGTTTACCCGCAAGGACCACGGCCTTGAGCCGCTTGGCCCCCATGACCGCACCCAGCCCGGACCGGGCCGCAATGCGCCCCTTGTCCGTGGATATCCCGGAAATCAGCGACAGCGACTCGCCGGCAGGCCCGATACAGGCAATCTTGGGCATTTTTCCGCCCCGTTCTTCTTTCCGTTCAAGGAATTCCTCGGTTTCCACCGCATCCATTCCCCATAGATCACCCGCATCCCGGAGTTCCTTGACCTCATCGTCCATATACAGATACACGGGCTTTTCGCTGATCCCCGTGAAAAAAATGCCGTCATATCCGCACCGCTTGATGGCCGGAGAAAAATTCCCGCCACAGTTTGCATCCCCCCATCCACCGGTCAGGGGAGACTTCCCCACCACCATCCACCGCCCGGTGAACAGGCTGCCGGTCCCGGTCAGCAGCCCCGGAAGAAACCCCAAAATATTCTCCGGCCCTAGGGGATCGGCCTCCGCCGGTATCCGGCCATACAAAAGGTATGCCCCCAGGCCCATGCCGCCCAGGTATTTTTCATACACCCGGTCCGGCAGCTCCTCTTCCCGGATGTCCCCTGTGGTTAAATCGACATTTAAGATCTTGCCCATGTATCCGTTTTTTTTCATCCTGACCCCGCTTTTCCGGACCGACCTCCGGTTTTATCATCCAAAGTTTGACCCTGCTACACGTTTGTAGACACTAATCCAATCAAGGGATGAACGGCAATGCTTTTCTATGGAAATTTTTTATGACTCAGCCAACTGGGCCGGAGTCAATGACCTCCGGCAAAGCCGGGGGATTACCCAATATAGTTAAAAACCATGATGATGCAAGCTGGAAAAGGCTTTAAAAAAAAGTGTTAGGCCTACGATGAGGCCTTTATTTTCTGTGCCAGGGAATCAAGGTTTTTTTCCACAAAAGCCCTTAAATTCCTTTCCGGATCAAGCCGGTCTGAATAATAGTTCAGCACCCACCAGAGGCTGTTCAGCTTTTGAGGGTCATCCTGCCACCAAGATACCGATTCCCTGATTGCCTCGGATGAGGTGAATTCCGTATTGATTTTGATGTAAAATTCATGGCACATGGCGCGGGTAATGGGTTTCAGGCTGAGGATCTTTGCCGTATTCCTGTTGATCATTACCGCCTCCTTGGAACTCTGTTCTAAATTGAAGCAAATCTATTCATTTTTTAAAAGACCTACATCAATCAAAACCGAAAGTAAAGAACAAATACGAATTGATTTTTAAGTTGCCAATCCCTTGAGGAATGAGATAAATTGAAAAAAATTTAACTTAAATCAGCTCATTACAGGATGGGTTACGCGTTGAAAAAAAAGATAACCTTTGTCATCGGCGGCTGCAGAAGCGGGAAAAGTTCATTTGCACTGGCTCAAGCCAACAAGGCCGCCAAAAAGAATAAATGTTTTATTGCCACTTCCCAGCCTTTGGACCCGGAGATGGAAAAAAGGGTGGAAAAGCATCAAAAGGAAAGGGGAAAAGACTGGCAAACCATTGAAGAGCCTGTCCTGATACATGAAATTGTAAATGAATACTCTGGCAGGGCCCATGTGATTCTCATCGATTGCCTGACCCTCTGGCTGTCCAATCTTTTATATCATTCCTATGACACTGACGGAGTCCTTGAGATTCTGAATCAATTTGAGAATGCCCTTTTAAACTGTCGGTGTCCTGTTTTTATAGTATCCAATGAGGTCGGGCTGGGAATCGTTCCGGAAAACAGACTGGCCCGGGAATTCAGGGACCTTGCAGGAATGATCCATCAGCGCATGGCAAAACTTTCAGACCGGGTTGTCATGACCGTTGCCGGAATCGCTTTGGAAATCAAGCCCGGACTAAAATCCAAATGAAAAAATTTTTCACGGATTTTAGATCGGCCATCCTTTTTATCACCATTCTTCCGGCAGGAAAAGGGGTGGCCTATTCCCCCCTGGGCATGATCCGGTTCTTTCCCCTGGTGGGGCTTTTGGTGGGCACCCTCCTCATCCTGTTTGACCTCATGGTTTCTCATTTCTGGCCCATACCGGTGGTGTCGGTTCTGGATGTTCTTTTTCTGGTGGCCGTCACCGGGGCCTTCCACCTGGACGGCCTTGGCGACACGGCTGACGGGATGTTCAGCCACCGGCCCAAAGAAAGGGTCCTTGAAATCATGAAGGACAGCCGCACGGGAATGATGGGGCTTGTGGCCGTGGTCTCGGTTCTTCTGCTGAAAACAGCCGGGATATTCGCCGTTAAATCGGCTTTAACCCAGGGTCAAATCCTTTTGATGTTCCTGATCATTCCTTCCTATTCCAGGTTGGCCATGATCTTCGGCATCCGGTATTTAAAATACGGCCGACAGGACGCCGGGACCGGGCTTGACCTGTTTGAAAAACCCCTTGGTCCCAAAGATTTTATATTTGCGGGAATTCCTGTGGTCATCTCCCTTTTTTTAGGTTATAAGGGCCTGGTTTTGAATATGGTTTTTATTGCAACCCTGGTGTTGGTCCTGGGGTTTTATAAAAAGAAACTGAATTGCATTACAGGGGATATGCTGGGCGCCATGAACGAGGTCACGGAAGCCGTGTTGTTTCTGGCGGCCGGGGCATTGATCCTTTAAAAAGGAAAATATCCATGATTACGGGTCATGGCGGAAATAGAAAAAAGCTGGCTGAAAAACTGGGCTGCACTCTTGAAGAGATCGTGGACATGAGCAGCAACCTGAATCCCCTGGGGCCGCCGGAGACCATCGAGTCCTTCATCTGTAAGAATGTGATGAAAATCAGATCCCTGCCGGAACCGGATGCGGCCTCCATGAGAGCCGGGTTTGCAAGATGCCATGGAATGGATGAAAGCCGGGTGGTTGCGGGAAACGGAACCACATGGTTTATCTATATTCTCCCCTTTGCCCTGGGCTCAAAAAAAGTGCTCATTGCAGGACCCACCTATTCGGATTATCGGGACGCCTGCCTCATGTATCATAGGGATGTTGAGCATTGTCTTGCAAGGCCGGAAAATAGTTTTCAACCGGAAGCGGACGAAATCTCCCGTCTGGCCGCAAAGGCGGATACGGTATTCCTCTGCAACCCCGGCAACCCCACGGGCGCACTGATGTCAAAGGACAGGATTGAATACCTGCTGAAAAAGCATACAGCCACCCTGTTCATTATCGATGAGTCCTACCTGCCCTTTGTGGAGAATTCCGAAGACATCTCCCTTGTATCGGAAACAGGATATGAAAATCTTATCGTGCTCTCGTCCATGTCGAAAATCTATCGAATTCCCGGCCTCCGCACCGGTTTTTTAAGCGGGGATCCCCGGATTGTCGAAAAGATCATGGCCTTTTATCAGCCCTGGAGCGTGAATGCTTTGGCCCAGGCTGTGATTGAGCACGTTTTTGATCATCCGGAAGCCATTGAACCGTTTTTCAAAAAAACACGAAACTATGTCAAGGCGGAACGGCAAAGATTTATGGAGAGCCTCAGGGGAGTGAGCGGATTGGAATTGTTTGATTCAACCACCTGCTTTATTCTGGCCCGCCTGAAAGACGGCCTGACTTCCGGGGAATTCTGTGAACGAATCGGTCAACACCGGGTCCTGATACGGGATTGTTCCAATTTTATGGGTTTATCCGATCAATATGTGCGGTTTTCCCTGAAGAAAAGGGATGCCAATGAGCATCTTTCGGCCCTGGTTCGAAAGGTTTTAGCCCATGGGTGATATCCAATGGGTTGTGATCCTGGGAGCCTTTATTCTGGATTTTATCCTGGGCGATCCCGGATTCCTGCCCCACCCTGTGGTCTATATGGGGAAGGCCATTGTTTTTTTTGAGGCCCGATTTCGAACATGGTTCAAAAACCTATTGGTTTCAGGGGTTTTCTTTGCCGCATTTCTCATCTTCTCCACCTGGGCCCTGGCCTTTTGCGCTATTGCCCTTTCCATGAGGGTTCATCCAGGATTTGGATATATGGTCCAGGTGGTCCTGCTGTTTTTCTGTTTTTCCTCCAGAAGTCTTGAAAGGGCCGCCTTAAAAGTTCTCCGGGCCCTTGAGGCTCGTGATTTGGAAGCCGCACGTCAGGCCGTATCCATGATCGTGGGAAGACAGACACAGACTCTGGATGAAAAAGGCGTCACCCGGGCTGCCGTGGAAACGGTGGCTGAAAATTTTGTGGACGGGTTTTTATCTCCGTTGTTTTTTGCCGTACTGGGCGGGGTACCCCTTGCCCTTGCCTATAAAATGGTCAATACCCTGGATTCCATGGTGGGATATCGAAACGAGGCCTATCTGTTTTTCGGCCGGGCATCGGCAAGGATAGATGATGCGGCCAATTTCATCCCGGCCCGGATTTCAGTCCTTGTCATCGGCCTGGGCGCCTTTCTTTTGTCGTTTAAAACAGGGGCTTTGGCCCTGAAGACGGGTTTCTCACAGGGATCTCGCCACAAAAGCCCCAATTCCGGATACCCTGAGGCGGCTTTTTCAGGGGCCCTTGAGGTCAGGCTGGGCGGCCCGAATGTGTATCACGGCATCCTTGTTGAAAAACCCTTCATCGGAAGCCGGTTTCCTGATCCCGGCAAGGAAAAGATCGGGCAGGCCTGCCGGTTGATGATGGCCGCCTCCTGGGCTGCTCTTTTAATTTCATGCTTTATTCTTTTTATTTTTTAAGATAACCTTAATGGAAACCACCGGTTGCAGGAAAGAGACAATGGCAAAGCCGACTTACGAAGAACTGGAAAACAAAGTCAGGGTTCTGGAGCAGAGGGTGGGCCGGCTCCATCTCCTGGAAAAGGAGTTCCGGTCCCTTGAAGCCCAGTTCTCCCTGGTTGAAAAACAGCTCAGGCAGCGCCAGCGGATGGACTCTCTGGGAACCCTGGCCCAGGGCGTGGCCCACGATTTTAACAATATCCTTTCCGGCATTATGGCCTATCTGAATATTTTAAGCCTCACCGATGATAATTTCTCCCCCTCCCAAAAAGCCTATATTCAGAATATTGCCAATTCCGTCAAAAGAGGGGCCGCAACGGTAAAACAGTTCCAGAATCTTTCCAACCGCACCGTTTCTCCAAAAGAAAATATTGATATTTATACCGTTGCCCAGGAGGTCTTTCTTCTGCTGGAGAAAACAACGGATAAATTAATCGAAAAAAGACTGGATATTGAAAAAGGCCGGATTTTTGTCTGCGCCGATATCAATGAAATACATCAGGTTTTCATGAATCTTGCCACCAATGCGGTCCATGCCGTTGAGGCCAAAGGGTTGAAAAAAGGGGATCGTATCCGGCTCAGTGTTAATGCGGAAACACGGAAAGGCTCGGAGTTGCAATACCTCTCCACGGGAGAGTTTCATGAATTTTTATTTGAAGATACGGGCATAGGCATGCCGGAAGATGTTCTTGAGAAAGCCTTTGATCCTTTGTTTACCACCAAGACAGGCCCGGAAAATACCGGTCAGGGGCTTGGCCTGGCCATGGTCAAGGATATCATCACCAAACGGCACGAAGGCCATATTAAAGTGGATTCAAGCCCTGGCCGGGGAACGGTTTTTCATATTTTTCTGCCCAAGGCGGATGATGCCTGTGGTCTGGAAGAGCCCCCCGCCTTGATCCAGGGAGGGAGTGAAACCATCCTGATTGTAGATGATGACCCGTCGGTCCGGGAATCCCTGCAAAGGGCCCTGGAAGATTTCGGATACCGGATTATTCCGGCAGGTGACGGAGAGGAAGGCTTTGCCCGCTTCAAAGAAAATGTCAACGCCGTGAATATCGTATTGCTGGACATGATCATGCCTAAAATGCCGGGCCGGGAATTATTAAAGCAATTGCTGGAAATCAAGCCGGATGTCAAGGTGATCATTTCTTCAGGCCATGATGAAGGCCATTTCGATGATCCGATTCTCAAATCTGCCAAGGATTATCTCAAAAAACCCTTTGAAATCAAGGCCCTTGAAAAAGCCATCCGCCGGGTTCTGGATCAGAAAGGGTGTTCGGCATAGAACCTTCGGATTTCATAGCATCTCCAAGACGTTTCAGGCTGGGGACAACCTCTTTTATCGTTCCGGACCATATCATCCCCAACGTCATCCGGCTGGGGTCTTTTTTTGATGAAATAGAGCTGCTGTTGTTTGAAAGCTTTCCCCTGGATGTCCTGTCCTCAAAAGCGGATGTAAAAACACTCTTATCCTTAGCCGGGGATCTGAACCTGACCTATAATATCCATTTGCCCACGGATGTGAGTCTTTCCGATGAATCCTCCCGGAAAAGAAGGGCGGCTGCGGACACGCTTCTAAGGGTCATGGATCGCTTTGATCTCCTGACCCCATCCACCCATACCCTCCATCTGGAAATGCCCCTGAGTATCCGGCAGGATATGGAGAATAGAAAAAAAAGGGAGAAGTGGATGAATACCACCCGTGAAGGCCTGGCCGGTTTTCTATCCGGCCTGCCCGACCCCTCGATTATTTCCGTGGAGACCCTGGATTATCCTTTCCCATATGTGGAATCCCTTATCAAGGAATTCCATCTCTCGGTCTGTTTGGATGCCGGGCATCAGATCCGTTACGGCCATGATCTTCTCCAGACCTTTGAAACCCATATGTCCCGGATTCCCCTGATTCATCTGCACGGCGTGGATAGCTCAGGGCCGGAAAAAAAGGACCACAAAGCCCTGGACCTTTTGTCCCAGGAGGAGATCCTGAAGATCGTCCGGGTTCTTGAAAATTTCAGAGGAGTCGTGAGTCTTGAGGTTTTTAATCTCGAAAACCTGACCCGATCCCTGTCTGTTCTTTCCAGGTATTTCCAGGATATTCCGGTTGATGTTCACTAAAAAAATGGGGGCCCGCTCTTAAAAACTGTTGCCTTGAATTAAAGGAACAGCTTTGATATTCTGAAAACCGGAAAAGGGTGAATTCACGGCTGACAGGCCGGATACACGATGATTTTAAATTTAAAGGTAATTCCAAAGATGTCCATTGTCCAGGAAAGACGTAAAACCCGGGAGATCTGTATTGGAAAAGTAAAGATCGGATCCGGCGCCCCCATCACAGTTCAATCCATGACCAATACCAAGACCCAGGACACTGCGGCCACGATCAGGCAGATCAAGAGTCTTGAAAAAGCCGGATGTGATATCATCCGTGTGGCGGTCCCGGACATGGAGGCCGCCCTTGCCCTGGAAAAAATCAAACAGGAGATCGCCATTCCCCTGATTGCGGATATTCATTTTGATTACAGGCTGGCCCTTGCCTCGGCAAAGTCTGGTGCCGATGCCCTGAGGATCAATCCCGGCAATATCGGAGCAAAAAAAAAGATCAAGGCGGTTGTGGACTGTGCAAAGGACCATGGAATCCCCATCCGGGTGGGAGTCAATGCCGGGTCCCTTGAGAAAGAGATTGAACAGCGGCTCGGAACAACGGCCGAAGCCATGGTGGAAAGCGCCTTACGCAATATCCGGATACTGGAGGACCTGGGGTTTCAGGACATCAAGGTGTCCCTCAAGGCCTCGGATGTTTCACGAACGGTCCGCGCCTACCGGCTCCTGTCGTCACTTACCGATGTTCCTTTCCATGTGGGAGTGACCGAGGCGGGCGGTCTTTTTGCCGGAATCACCAAATCCGCCATTGGTATCGGAATGTTGCTGGCCGAAGGCATCGGCGACACTCTCCGGGTGTCCTTGACCCGGGACCCCATTGAAGAAATCCGGACCGGCTATGAGATATTAAGGGCCCTCGGAATCAGGAGCCGGGGGCCGGAACTGATTTCCTGCCCCACCTGCGGCCGGTGTAATATCGATCTTTTTAAAATCGCCGGACAAGTAGAAAATGCTTTACTTGAGAGGTCGTCTAAGATTAAAGTTGCCATTATGGGGTGCGTGGTGAACGGCCCCGGAGAAGCAAAAGAAGCGGATATAGGGATAGCAGGCGGTAACGGCAAGGGGATTCTGTTTAAAAAAGGAAAAGTGATTCGAAAAATAGATCAGGATGAGCTTGTGGATCAGTTGCTGGATGAAATTGATAAAATGACGAAGAATTCGGAGGATAATAATGGCAAAGAGTGAAAAAACAGCAATCACACCGACACGGGAACAAGATTATCCCAACTGGTATCAGGAAGTGGTAAGGGCAGCCGATATGGCTGAAAACTCGCCGGTCAGGGGATGTATGGTCATCAAGCCCTGGGGCTATGCCATCTGGGAGAATATGGTGCATCTCATGGATGTCTTGTTCAAGGAGACCGGGGTTAAAAACGCCTATTTCCCTTTATTTATTCCCCTGAGCTATATGGAAAAAGAGGCCGAGCATGTGGAAGGCTTTGCCAAGGAATGCGCCGTCGTCACCCATCACCGGCTTGAACCCGACGGCAAAGGCGGTCTGAAACCGGCCGGGGAGCTGGCGGAACCCCTGATCGTCCGCCCCACATCGGAAACCATCATCGGCGAATCCATGGCCCGGTGGACCAACAGCTACCGGGATCTTCCCATTCTCATCAACCAGTGGGCCAATGTAGTGCGCTGGGAGATGCGGACAAGAATGTTTTTAAGGACCAGTGAATTTTTATGGCAGGAAGGCCATACGGCCCATGCCACCGAGCAGGAAGCCAAAGAAAGAACCCTGCTCATGCTGGATGTATATACCAAATTTGTGGAGGAATACCTGGCCATGCCCGTGATCCGGGGTAGGAAAACCCCGTCGGAACGATTCCCCGGAGCCGATGACACCACCTGTATTGAAGCCATGATGCAGGATAAAAGAGCGCTTCAGGCGGGAACCTCCCATTTTCTGGGCCAGAATTTTGCCAAGGGATCGGGGATCAAATTTCAAAATGAGGAAGGCCAGGAAGCCTATGCCTGGACCACCTCCTGGGGGTCTTCCACAAGAATGATCGGCGGTATGATCATGGTGCATTCAGACGATGATGGCCTGGTGCTTCCGCCCCGGGTGGCGCCGGCCCATGTGGTGATCCTGCCGATATTTAAAAAAGATGAAGACCGAAGGCCCATATTGGAAAGCGCCCGGGCACTGAAAGACGCCTTGGAAGCAAAACTGTTTCATGGCGGGAAAATAAGGGTGGAACTGGATGACCGGGATATCGGAGGCGCCAGGGGCTGGGAATGGGTCAAAAAAGGGGTTCCGGTCCGTATTGAACTGGGGCCACGGGATATTGAAAAAAATTCCGTGTTCATGGCCAGGCGGGATGAACCAGCCTCAAAGAAGACCTCTATGGAACGGGAGGCGTTTATCAGCGAGATCCCGGCGCTTCTGGAAAATATCCAGGAATCCCTTTTCAACAGGGCCATCCGTTACAGAAAAGAAAATACCTTTGCCATGGATGATAAAAAACAGTTTTATGATTTATATCAAAAAGCCTCGGGATACCATAACGGCGCCTTTGTCATGGCTCACTGGTGCGGCTTGGACAAATGCGAGGAAACCATTAAAAAAGACCTGTCCGTGACCATTCGCTGTATCCCCTTTGACAGCCCCACGGAAAAAGGAGAATGTATCTGTTGCGGCAATGCCAGCTTAAGACGGGTATTGTTTGCAAAAGCGTATTAATTGCCGTCCATGATCAGAATCACCGACATACTGGATAGGATTGACGAATATAATCCCGGCGGGGATTCCGATATTATCGACCGGGCCTATATTTATTCTGCAAGGGTTCATGAAGGCCAGGTCAGGCTTTCCGGTGAACCCTATCTCTCCCACCCCCTGGAAGTGGCAGCCATCCTGGCGGACATGAAAATGGATATGGAAAGCATCGCTGCAGCCCTGCTGCATGATGTGATTGAGGATACTCCGGCCACCAGGGAAGACATCGAGGAAATGTTCGGTCCGGGCGTGGCCCGTATTGTTTCCGGAGTGACCAAACTGTCGGTGCTTCCCTTCGGCACCAAGGCGGCACGGCAGGCGGAAAGCCTGCGGAAAATGATTCTTGCCATGGCCGATGACATCCGGGTGGTGCTCATCAAGCTGGCGGACCGGGTCCATAATATGCGGACCCTGAAATATCATAAAAGCCCTGAAAAGCAGGCAGCCATTGCCCAGGAAACCCTGGATATCTATGCTCCCATTGCCGCGCGCCTGGGGATCTTCTGGATAAAATACGAGCTTGAGGAAATTGCCTTTTATTATACCCTGCGGGATGAATACGAGCGCATTGATGCCCTGGTCAACCGTGCCAAGGATGAAAAGGAAGCGTATATTCGGGAAGTCAATGAAAAACTCAAGGCCAAAATGTTGGAAATGGGCATCGAATGTGAAATCAAGGGCCGCTACAAGCAGCATTACAGCATTTATCAGAAGATGCTCTCCCAGAATCTTGAATTCAACGAGGTCTACGATATCATTGCCTTCAGGATCATACTGGAAACGATTCCCCAATGTTATGCCGCCATGGGAGCCATTCACTCCATGTGGAAACCGATTTACTATAAGATCAAGGATTATATCGGCAATCCCAAACCCAATATGTACCAGTCCATCCATACCACCGTGATGGGCCCCAAGGGAGAACGGGTGGAAATCCAGATCCGGACCTGGGAGATGAACAGGGTGGCTGAATCCGGTATCGCCGCCCACTGGAGTTACAAGGAAGGCAAAAAGATAGATGAGAATACGGGGCTATTGTTTGCCTGGATCAGAAAGCTTGTGGAAAACCAGGAAAATTATAATGATCCGGATGAATTTCTGGAAAATGTCCGGATTGATCTCTACCCCGATGAAATCTATGTTTTTACGCCCACAGGGGAGATTAAAACCTTGCCCAAAAAAGCCACACCCGTTGATTTTGCCTTTTTGATTCATACGGAAGTGGGGTCCGAATGTACGGGGGCCAAGGTCAACGGCAAGATTGTCCCCCTTTCCCATCAACTGAAAACCGGCGATACGGTTGAGATCATCACCACCAAAGGCCATACCCCCAGTCCGGACTGGCTTGGTTTTGTAAAAACCGTAAAGGCCCGGACCAAGATTCGCGGCTGGATCAATGCCAGGGAAAAAGAAAGGTCCTATAGCCTGGGCCGGGAGATGTGTGAAAAGACCTTTAGAAAAAGAAATCAGAACTTCAACGCCCTGGTCAAATCCGGTGAAATCAAAAAAGTGGCCGACAGTTACGGCTTTAAAACCATAGATGATTTGATCGCCCAGGTCGGGTTCGGTAAATTTACTCCCCTGCAGATTTTCAATAAGGCCCTGCCGGATATTGAAAAACAGGAATTGAAGGAAGAAGCGTTTTCCCAGAAGGCTTCAGAAAAGGCAGCCAAAAAAGAAAGCACGGGTATTATTGTCAAAGGGCTTGATGATATCCTTGTCCGGTTTTCAAAATGCTGCAATCCCCTTCCCGGAGATCCGATTATTGGATATATCACCCAGGGCCAGGGTGTGACCATCCATCGCCGGCGCTGTTCAAATGTCCTGACCATGAGCATGGAGCGTCAGATTGAAGTCGAGTGGAGCAATGATACCAAAGAGTCTTACCCGGCCAGCGTCAGGGTGAGGACGGAGGACAGATTCGGCCTCCTGGCGGATATCGCCTTTGTGATCAGTAAGAATAAGTCCAATATTCTCAATGCCAGAACCGAGACCCTGGAAACCGGCGTGGGGCTGTTTTATTTTACCATCCTGGTTGAAGGGACGGACCAGCTTCGAAAAATCATGTCCGATATCCGGAAAGTCAAAAAAGTAACCGATGTGAAACGCATTTTCAGGGAAGAATAATTGAAAAGGGGACCTGTGAAAAAAAAATTTATTCTGGACACCAATGTCATCCTTCATGACAGCGGCTGTATTCACCAGTTCAAGGACAACCATATTTTTATTCCGATTACGGTCATTGAAGAACTGGATAAATTTAAAAAAGGCAATGACGTCATTAACTGCAATGCCAGGGATTTTTTAAGAACCCTGGATGCCCTGTCCGGGGATATGATTTTAAATGGCGGAGCCCAGATTGACAGCGGGGAGGGAAAGATCTCCATCCTGCTGGAGGTTCCTCTGGATGAAAAAATTCATGAGAATTTTAATGTCATTACACCGGATGTCAGGATATTGAATATTGCTTATACCCTTGCCAAAAAACATGATTTCACCAATGTGGTGTTTGTGACCAAAGATGTGAATTTAAGATTAAGGGCCAGGTCCATCGGCCTTAAAACTGAAAACTATGATTCAAAATACGTTGAAAACCTATCCGACATGTATACGGGTATAAAAACCCTTGATCCTGTAGATGAAGATATCCTGAACGAACTCTACCAGAAACCCGGTGAAATTCATATTTCAAGACTCGGCATCAAGGATAAGCTTTTCAGCAATGAAAATTTTATCATTAAAAACGGATCGAAATCCGCCCTGGGAATTTTTGATGAGGCCGGCCAGAGCGTGAAGCGGGTCCAACCCAGAATCTGTTATGGGATTAAACCCAGGAATTCAGAACAGACCTTTGCTTTAAATGCCATGCTGAACCCGGACATCCCCCTGGTGACCCTGTCGGGAAAGGCCGGGACCGGGAAAACGCTTCTGGCCCTTGCGGCTGCCCTTGAAAATAAGCATCTTTACCGTCAGATTTTTGTTGCAAGACCGGTTGTGCCGTTGAGCAACAAAGACCTCGGATTTCTTCCAGGGGATGTGGCCTCAAAACTGGACCCCTATATGCAGCCCTTATATGATAATCTTTCTGTGATCCAGAACCATTTTAATGAAAACAATGCCAATTCAAAGCAGATCAGGCAGTTGCTGGAAGAAGAAAAGATTGTGATTACTCCGATTTCCTATATCCGCGGCAGAAGTATTGTAAAGGTCTTTTTTATTGTGGATGAAGCCCAGAATCTGACCCCCCACGAAGTCAAGACCATCATCACAAGGGCAGGAGAAGGCACAAAGATTGTTTTTACCGGGGATATTTTTCAGATTGATCACCCCTATCTGGACAGCCAGACAAACGGGCTGGCATTTATCATCGAGAAAATGAAAGGGCAGAGGGTTTACGCTCACATCAATCTGGAGAAAGGCGAGCGCTCCGAACTGGCGGAACTGGCAGCAAAAATCCTTTAACCTGAACAAATAAAAAGTTCGGACTGTTTAAAAAACAGCCCGAACCTGAATTTTCAACTACCCGGAAAGAGAGCTAAACAAAAGCAGATTAAGCAGCTTTTGTTACTTTTCCCGCCTTAATGCAACTGGTACACACCGTAATTTTTCTGATATAGCCTTCTCTGATAAATGCGCGGACCTTCTGAAGGTTGGGGTTGAATCTTCTTTTATTTAAATTATGGGCATGACTCACATTGTTGCCGACCATGGGGACTTTTCCACAAATTGCACATTCTTTTGACATTTTTTTATACTCCTAAAAATCTTTTTAGCAAACGAAATAACCCGAGATTAATATATCACTATCCGATAAATGTAAAGAGATTATTTTTCTTTCTCTGCCAGGGCTTTGCATTCCGGGATCTTTGCCAGGGCTTCCCGGCCTTCTTTTGAATCCGGATAGGTTGCCGCAATATCTTCATATCGTTTTAACGCAGCCGCATATTTTTTGGTCTTCATATAAAAATTGGCAACATAAAGCGCATGACCGGCAATGCCGGCCGTACATTTTTCAATATACTCCTTTGCCTTTGGTGCATATTCGCTTTGAGGAAATTGATTCTGCAGCCTTTTGAACTGTGCCAGGCTGTTCAAGGCCGGGGTATGGTCCCTGTCAACCGTGCCCAACTGCTTAAACCAGCTCAGGCCGATCTGATAGATAATATAGGGAATGGCCTCATTTCTCGGATGCATTTTTTCAAATTCTTCATAGGCCATGATGGCCTCATCATATTCTTCAAGATAGAAATGGGAGTCGGCAATTTTAAGCTCCGCCAGAATGGCATATTTACTGAACGGGTACCAGTCTTTCAGGTTTGTATACGCTTTTAAGGCTGTTTCATAATCCTTGTCCATAAAAGCGGCTGACCCTTCTGAAACAAGCTCTTCTACATTTTGATTCATTTCATTGGAAGTTTCAAAAAAAGAGCAACCGCAAAACAGCAAAACAATAATAGATATGAATAATTTTTTCATCATGATAGATTCTCAATATAGTGTTCGGCAGAAACAGCAGCAATAGCAGCATCTCCAACAGCAGTGGCAATCTGTCTGAGAGGCGTCTCTCGGACATCTCCGGCGGCAAATACACCCGGTACAGAGGTTTGCATCTTTGCATCGGCTAGGATAAAACCGAATTCATCGGTTTTGACGGAATCGTTTAAAAAAGAAGTGTTGGGTAAAATCCCTACCCAGATGAAACAACCCTTGGCGCTTATGGTTTTTTCTTCATCGGTTTTCAGGTTTTTAACCTTTACGCCCTCCAGCCCGAAAAATCCTTCGACCCCGGTTACGACACTGTCCCAGACAAATTCGATTTTTTCATTCTTAAGGGCGCGTTCCTGAAGTATTTTTGCAGCCCGAAGCTCATTTCTCCGGTGAACCAGATATACTTTTTTTGCAAATTTTGTCAGAAATATGGATTCCTGAACAGCCGTATCCCCACCGCCCACAGCAACAACTGTTTTTTCCTTGAAAAAAGGTCCGTCACAGGTGGCGCAAAAAGAAACCCCCTTGCCGAAAAACTTCTCCTCACCGATACCGAGTTTTTTTGGAGAGGCTCCACTGGCAATGATAATGCTTTTTGTCGTCAAGGCCCTGTCCTGTAAAATAATTTCCTTTGCTTTTCCGGACAGATTGAGGGAATGAACTTCGGCCGATTCAATTTTCAATCCAAGGGATTCAGCTTGAATTTTCATTTTTTCAGATAAATCATACCCTGAAATACCTTCAGGAAAGCCCGGGTAGTTTTCGATCCAGTCCGTGATCAGGATCTGACCCCCGGGCGCCGTCTTTTCCAGAAGAAGAACATTCATTCTTGCCCTGGCTGCATATATCCCGGCGGTCAGACCGGCAGGTCCCGCCCCGATAATGACAAGATCATAGTCAGTCTTCATCATTGGATTTCCTTTTCACTACAGGACACTTTTAATGGTTTCTTCAAGTTTTTGTTTGGCCACCATTCCCGTAATCTGTTCCGCTATTTCTCCGTTTTTGAAAAAAATAAGCGTGGGAATGGCCTGGACACCGTATTTGCTGGGGCTGATGGGATTGTCATCCACATTCACCTTCACAAAGCTCATCTTGTCGCCGAATTCTTTTTCAAGGGCATCGATGGTGGGTGCAATGGCCTTGCAGGGGCCGCACCAGGGAGCCCAGAAATCCACCATTACGGGTTTATCGGATTTGAGAACGATTTTCTCAAAGGAATCATCATTAATTTCAATAATATTTTCTGCCATGGCAACCGTCCTAATTTAAATGTGGGGGTTAAAAAATACCCTGTAAATATATGTTCTTAATCCATCTTTGTCAATTCATCTATACCCGCTGAAATTAATAAAGGGGTGCCGGTTTTTGGTGAAAAAAGCCGGCACCCCCCTTGAGACGGACCTGGAAAAGAGCGGGCCCTACCAGTTCTCGGCCAGGACTTCAAAATGAGCCTGGGGATGGTCACAGGCCGGGCATAAATCAACGGCCGTGTCCCCTTCATGGACATAACCACAGTTTCTGCAGCGCCATTTTATTTTTTTATCTTTTTTAAACACCCGGCTGTTTTCCACATTGGCTGCAAGGTCTCTATATCGTTTTTCATGCTGTTTTTCGGCCACGGAAATCATTTCAAAGACCTTGCCGATCACATCAAACCCTTCTTCCCGGGCTGTTTTTGCAAAACCGGGATACATTTTCGACCATTCAAATTCTTCGCCTTCAGCCGCGGCTTTCAGGTTTTCAAGGGTCGAGCCGATGACACCGGCTGGAAAGGCTGCAGTAATCTCAAGTTCCCCGCCCTCAAGAAATTTAAAGAACCGTTTGGCATGTTCTTTTTCCTGATCCGCCGTTTCTGTGAAAATATCTGAAATCTGGACATATCCTTCCTTTTTAGCAGCGCTTGCAAAATAGGTGTACCGGTTTCTGGCCTGGGATTCACCGGCAAATGCGGTTAACAGATTCTTTTCGGTTTTTGTTCCTTTTAAGTTTGCCATATGTCTTTCTCCTTTTGTCATCGAAATTTAAAAGATGCTCGGACTACTTTAAAAGGAATTCAATTGAATTTCAACAGAAAATGAAGGTTTTCAAAATGAATTCATTTAGCTCATGAAAACCGATTTTTTCAACCCGGGCCTTTCCGATTTTTTCAAGAAAAACATAAAACAGGTCGTTTCCCTCTTTTTTTTTATCCTTACCGGCAGCGTTGATGACGGCATCCGGATGATAATTCAAACCTGTCGGAAGGTTGAGCTCCTGCAATAAGTCCATAATTCTTGAAACTTCATCTTGGGAAATCATCCCCCGTTCTTGAGAAAAGCGTGCAGCCGCGACCATGCCCATGGAAACGGCCCTTCCATGACCCGCCCGTTCGATTTTTTCAATGGCATGGCCGATGGTGTGGCCGAAATTCAGCTTTCGCCTTTCACCGGATTCCTTTTCATCCTGTTGCACAATTCCGGATTTGATTCTCACACAGTCCGCCACCAGCCTGTAAATCGTTTGATCATCCATCGCCAGGGCTTTTTGCCGGTTGGCTTCAATGAATTCAAACAAGGTTTTGTCACAGATCAAAGCATGCTTGACAATTTCCGCAAACCCGTTTGAGATTTCAAGTCCGGGCAGGGTTTGTAAAAGGTCTAGATCACAGATGACAAATTCCGGCTGGTTGAAGACGCCGACCATATTTTTATAGGCATCCAGGTTAACCCCGTTTTTACCGCCCACGCTGGCATCCACCTGGGACAGAAGTGATGTGGAAACAAATCCGAATTTTATTCCCCTTAAAAAAACAGAAGCGGCAAACCCGGCTATATCGGAAACAATCCCCCCGCCGATGCCGACGATAAAGCTAGATCGGTCGCAGGAATACCGAATCAGTTCCTTTAATATGAATTCAACGCTGGAAAGCGTTTTTATCTCTTCCCCGGTTCCAATGGTAATGACGGGAAGATCCGGGAAGTCTTTTTCATAATATTTTTTGATGTTTTCATCGGTGATGATGACGGTGCGGGCATCGGGCAGGTAATTCCCAAGGTTTTTAAGCTGTTCCCCCACATGGATGGAAGAACATCCGAGCCTGCCTTTTATATGAAAGGTTTCCATTATTTTTTTCCGACAATGGCATGGATGGCCTTCATTTTTTCCATGACGGTTTTAAATTGTTCGGGATACAAGGACTGTGCCCCGTCACTCAAGGCTTCTTCGGGCTTGTTATGAACTTCGATCATGACGCCGTCCACACCAAAGGCGGCACAGGCAAAGGCAAGAGAAATGACCTGTTCTCTCACCCCTGCGGCATGGCTGGGATCCACAATAACGGGAAGATGGCTTTCTTTTTTAACGGCTGACACAACCGTAAGGTCCAATGTGTTCCGGCTGTGCCTGATAAAGGTCCTGACCCCTCTTTCACAGAGAATGACCTGGTTATTGCCTTCTTCCATAATATATTCGGCAGCCATGAGCCATTCCTGGAGCAGGGCGGACATCCCTCTTTTCAGGATGACGGGCCTCGGGGATTTTCCGGCCCGCCGCAACAGGCTGAAATTTTGCATATTCCGGGCCCCGATCTGGATGATATCGGCATATTCTTCAACGATATCAAAGGTTTCAACATCCATGGCTTCGGTTACAACCGGGAGCCCCGTTTCTTTTCTTGCTTTTGCCAATAATTCCAGTCCCTTTTTCCCAAGCCCCTGGAAAGAATAGGGAGAGGTCCTGGGTTTAAAGGCCCCTCCCCGAAGCAATGCGGCACCGGCATCTTTGACGGAATTGGCAATGGATAGGATCTGATCTTCAGTTTCAACCGCACAGGGGCCAGCAATCACAGGCAGGCTTCCATTGCCGAAGACGGCATCGCCAACCCTGATGCAGGTATTTTCCTGCTTAAATTCCCGGCTGACAAGCTTATATGGTTTTGTCACCGGAATGACCTCCTTAACACCATCAAGACCCTGGAAATGATCGGCATCGACGGAACCGGTATTGTGCAGAATTCCGATGGAAACCCTTTCTCCTCCAGGTATGGGGCGGGCTGTATAGCCTCTTTTTTCAATCGCATTTACAAGAGCCTTAACCGTTTCTTCACTCGCGCCTTTTTGCATTACAACCAGCATTTTTTCCTCCATTTG
>CAZAHK010000050.1:0-4475 GCA_964484555.1 uncultured Desulfobacula sp. | reverse complement strand
CCGTTTCTTCACTCGCGCCTTTTTGCATTACAACCAGCATTTTTTCCTCCATTTGGGTTTGTATCAGTATTCCCTCTTTTGAGCAATAAAAAAGGCTGCGGCATATTTTACAGCCTTGCCATAGAAAAGGCTGCACGTTCCGGCAACCTTTTATTATCATTTTTATGGATTAATCAGGTCGGGCCGTTGAAGCAGGGCTTTGCCATCGCCGGATCGGCAAATCTGCCGTAACGGTTTCACGGGGAAAGGAAAACTCGAATATCGTTTCTATGTATAGTAACATCATGATAGCGCAAAATTATAAATTATTATTTTTTTTTGTCAATAAAAAAATGAGCTCCAGAAATTATTATTTGATTTTAAAGGATCATCAGGATAAAGTTTCTTGTAAAAGGAAACGAACTGGATGGATATGAAAATAAGCGTCATTATAGCAGATGATCATGCCATTATACGGGAAGGATTGAAAAGCCTCCTGGAAAGAAGGGGGATAACCGTTTCAGCCATTGCAAAAAACGGCCGGGAAGCCATTGAATCGACGATTCTGCATCAGCCCGATGTCGTGATTATGGATATTGCCATGCCGGATCTCAACGGCATGGAGGCAACGGCCGCCATTCGATGCAAAGTTCCTCATGTAAAGATCATCGGTTTGTCCATGCACTCGGCTAAACATATTATTGATAAGATGTTCGCCTCCGGTGCCTCCGGATATATCCTGAAAGAATCCGCCCTTGAAGAGTTGTATGACGCCATACAGGAGGTTCTGAAGGGCAGGTTTTATCTGACCCCTTCCATTGCCAGGATGTATGTCGATTCCGAAGAAAATGAGTTTCAATCCCTTGAGGATATTTCAAAATCCAAGGGTATTTCGAAAAAAGAACGGGAAGTCCTTCAATTGGTTGCCGAGGGATTAAAAACAAGGGATATTGCCCAGCGATTGAACCTGAGTGTCAAGACCGTGGAAAGCCATCGACGGAATATGATGAAAAAGCTTAGTATTTTTACAATAGCAGGACTGACCAAATTTGCCATTCAGGAAGGAATTATTGCCATTGAATGAGGAATTATTTTTTATAGATTCAGGGGTTTCTCTGATTGAATTCCCTTAAAACTTTTACTATATTAATACTGTTTAAGAAAAATTGGCCATCAATAAAGCTTTAAGGTAAGGCATAGTATGGAACATATTCAACTCAAGAACGAGGCCCCCGATGCACTGGAGACTCTTGCCGGGGGCATAGCCCATGACTTCAATAACCTCCTGGCCGCCATCAAGGGCAGGGCATCCCTGATGATGAACAGCATAAAGCCGTCTGACCCTCTTTACCGGCATATTGTTGAAATTATCCACTGTATTGACAAAGGCTCTGAAATTGCAACCCAGCTCCTGGGCTTTGCCAAGGTGGATGAATATTATACTGCCGCCATTGATGTCAACCGGCTGGTTCGCAGAACAGTGGAAAATCTTGATCTTAAGGGAAAACGCATCGTCCTGGATGTGGATCTGGATGCCAAACCCTTGATCATTGAAGCAGACCCCGATAAAATCAGTCAGGTACTGATGAGCCTCATTGACAATGCGCTCCTGGCCATGCCCAAAGGGGGGAAGCTGTCTGTTGTTACTGAATCTGCGGCAATTTTAAACGGAACTGCCGATGCCTATGGGTTAAATTCCGGATTTTTTGTCAAAATTTCCATTACCGACACGGGTATCGGCATGGAAAAGGATGTGCTGGATAAAATATTCACCCCTTTTTATTCTGCCGATCATGAACGCTATCCAGAAAAAAAAGGCCTTGGATTAACCTTTGCCAGAGAAATTGTTCAAAATCATTCCGGTGTCATTGATGTGTGGAGTTCTCCCAATATCGGATCTTCCTTTTCCGTGATTCTGCCCCTGAAGGAAACAGCCGACACCCTTGACCTTCCTTCAAAAGACGAAAGACTCGTTCTGGGAAATGAATTCGTTCTGCTGGTGGATGATGAAGATAGAATCCTGACCGTAGGGCGGGAAATCTGCAAGGCCCTGGGATATAGTGTTATCACTGCGGCTTCGGGAAAAGAAGCCGTTAAAATTTATCAGAGGGAACAAGACAAAATCAATCTGGTCATCCTGGATATGATCATGCCTGAGATGAATGGACTTGAAACCTTTCTGAAGCTTAAAAAAATCAACCCTGATATCAAGGTTCTTCTTTCAACCGGATACTCCATTGATGAAAAAGCCCAGGAAATGTTGAGACAGGGATGCAGGGGATATATTTTAAAGCCTTACAGCGTTATTGATTTTTCCCATAAGCTGAGAGAAGTTCTTGAACCTTAAGATGCGCTTATGCCGGTCCTTGAATCAGATTATAACCCGGCCATGGTCAACCGGGTGATCAGAAAAGGAATCGGGATGATAAAAACGGAATTAAGGCGAGTTTCCCTGGGCCATATGAGCGATATCCTTGGTTTTTGTTTTCCGGCTTTCTGTTTCTATTTCCGTTGTCGCCTGGTTTAAAAACATAACGGCTTCTGCGGTTTTACGGGTCTGGGCGGTGATGACCGTCGCACTTTTGGAAACTTCCTTAATGCCCAGAGAAGCCTGCTCTGAATTTTCTGCGATTTCTATGGTATGAAAGGATTGCTCACTTATGTTGTCCGACACTTTTTTAACAATGTGATCCATTTCACGAATAACATCCGTAATCCCGATAATACCTTTCATTGATTCCTGCATGGAGTTTTCAATATTTCCAATTTTCAATTTGATATCACGGGTTGCTTCATTGGTTTGATGGGCCAGGGATTTTATTTCAGCAGCGACAACAGCAAACCCTTTGCCGGCATTACCCGCCCTTGCAGCTTCAATGGTGGCATTCAGGGCCAGCAGGTTGGTCTGATCGGAAATATCATTGATGGTTTCCGTAATTTTATTGATATCTTTTACGATATTTTCAAAGAGAATCATTTTATCTGACACCTCTTTGGCATCCTTTGCAGCATGGCTGCTGATTTCACTGGCCGTTGAAGTTTCATTGGAAATTTCTTTCAAGGACTGGGATAAAAAAACAACTTTTTCTGAAATTTGTTCAACATTAATAGTTGTTTGCTCAATGGCTGCTGCAATGGAATTGACATTTTCACTGGTTTCTTTTGAAACCTGTTCAAGGCTGACTGAATTGGATGAAAGCATAACGGCACGGCCATTCATTTCTTTGGATATGAAATTCAGGCCCGATGAACTTTCTTTCAAGGTGGAGGAATCCCTTTTAAGATCTATAATGATGGTTTGGACTGAACTGATGAACGTATTCAGCATATCTCCCAGCATCCCCATTTCATCAGGGTTGGAAAACCGGGACCGAACCGCCAGATCACCCTTGGCGGCCTGGCGGAAAACCTGTGAAAATTTATGTATCTTCTGTTTCAGTAGCCTGTCGAAAAGGAAATACAGAACTGTAATCATCATCAAAAGCGAGACAAGAGCTGTGAAACAATATAGGACCAGCATTTTTTTAAGCCGGGTGATATATATCGTAATATCCTTTTCTAAAACCACTACACCCTCAATTTTCCCGCTGAAGTCTTTTAACGGACCCATCAAAGTATGAATATGCTTTTCTTCGACGTTCCGGTTACGGTTTTGCATTCGGCCTGTGTCCATGATCTCTTTATAGTCGTTAAAAAGATCCTCCGGATTTGAAAAAGGAAAATTTTTTGCCGTTATCGTGAAAACGCCGGCTTCATTTTTTAATACAATGGCTGCATGGGTATCATAAAGCGATTTTAAAGGATCAAGGAATTTATCATTCAAGGCCAGACCGAATTCAACAGATCCGATATGCCGGTTATCGGAAAACATAGGAGCAAGACCCCGGATACCGATTCCAGCCTTTCCGGTATCCAGTCCGCTGACTGGTTTTTGAGAAGTATTGACTTCAATAATGGTGGGTCTGATTTTTGACAGATCATCTCCAAATTTGTTAAGGTCATGCAGCCTTAAAAATGAAGTTGCCGGGGGTAAATGGAACTGAAACTGGCTCAGGTTGATTTCTTTTTTTGTTTTTTCATAAATGGGTGAGGTCAAATCCTGCATTTTCTGCCGGTCTTTCTGCGCAAAAGCAATTTGC
The DNA here is from genome assembly GCA_964484555.1 of uncultured Desulfobacula sp. Lineage (GTDB taxonomy): Bacteria > Desulfobacterota > Desulfobacteria > Desulfobacterales > Desulfobacteraceae > Desulfobacula. The sequence goes on along the minus strand of CAZAHK010000050.1, from coordinate 357 downwards.
ACATCTTTTGAATTCGCAACCCATAAAGACATATTCATGGCCATCAGTGAGGCATTGTTAATATGATCTATAATCTGTGCATATCTGTTCTGCATTTCTTGGATCAGAGATTGTTCCAGGTCTTTTTTATCGCTGAAATAATTGCTGACCAGTATGGTACCGACACTGAAAATGAAGATCAGGCAAATAAAAAATTGGAGCTTAAACTGAATACTCTGGTACCATTTTACCTTAACCATTAAATATCTCCTGTCTGTTGAGGCTTTTTGTACTCATTTTTTTTCATATTAATGTACCAAATCTCTGAACCATAAAGGTGTTCCATGCAAACTGGGCAGATGCAATGGGTGAAGGAAA
>CAZAHK010000049.1:0-23339 GCA_964484555.1 uncultured Desulfobacula sp. | reverse complement strand
CCCCTGAATAACAAGAGTTTTAACCTGTCCTATTGCGGATTTGACCTTTAAATATAAAGAGAGCAAATAATAATATGTTCAGCGTATTGAGAAACAGATTTGAACAGGGATACAGGACCTGCAACTATCCCAAGGAAAAACCCGTTGTTTTTGACCGCTACCGGGGAAAACCCGAGGTACGGCAGGATGCTCCCCAGGAACTGGTGGAACTCTGCGCCAATGCCTGTCCCCAGGATGCCATTGATGTTCGCCAAAGAAAAATAGACATGGGCCGGTGCATCTTCTGCGGCACCTGTGAACGGATCTCCCAGGGAGAATTTGTGAAATTTACCGGGGATTTTGAGATTTCCACAGCCCGGAAAGAACATCTGTTGACGGCCGGAGACCTGCCGGACCTGGCTCAACATTCCAAGCAGCATTTTAAAAGCCTTTTCGGCCGGTCCCTGCAACTGCGCCAGGTCTCCGCCGCAGGCTGCAATGCCTGTGAAGCGGATTTGAACGTGCTGGCCACCCCGTTCTTTGACCTGGGACGGTTCGGCATTAATTTTGTGGCCTCTCCCCGCCATTCCGACGGCATCGTGGTGACGGGGCCGGTGTCCCGGAATATGCGGACCGCCCTTTTGCAGACCTATGAAGCGGTTCCCGACCCCAAGGTGGTCATTGCCGTGGGCAGTTGCACCATCACGGGCGGGCCCTTTTCCGGCAGCCCGGAGATTACCGAGGGCCTGGATAAAATTCTGCCTGTGGACCTGTTCATTCCAGGGTGTCCACCCCATCCCCTGACCAATCTTCATGCCCTGCTGAGGTTTTTTAAATAGGACGAAATTTATAAGGAGAAGATCATGGACCAGTTGACCTTACTCAATGACAGAATCATCAGCCGTGTAAACGTTAATTTAAGCGAATTTGATTTTGATACGGAACCCTTTGTAAGGGATGCCCTTGACCATGAAAAAATGCTGAAATTCTATGCGTTTTACGGCATTACCTCCCGGCATCCGATTTTTTTTGATTTTAAACATTCCAATATTGCCGGCAGTTATTTTCTGGGCAAATGCCAGGTGAGCCGCTCGGCCATTTATAAAAGTGATGTACGGGGAGATGAATTGAAACGGGCAGGGGATAAAATCCGATGCGCCAAGAACATCCCCCTGGTGGAAGATGAAATGATCACCATCCGGGACAGTCTGCTTTATAAAACTCTGGTTCACAGCAATTCCCACAACCTGGAAAACCCTGAACAATTCAGTATCCACAATACCATATCCGCTCATCATGCCAATATCCACGGGTCCACCCTGGAAGGGTGTTTCCTGGGGGCCTTTTCCACTGCGGATCTCATGAACCTTCATTCCTGCATCCTGGGTGAATTCGCCTATGTCCAGGCCGGGGAGCTGTTTCACCGCAAGATTGATCCGGGAACCGTATGGATCAGGCACCCGAATTTTGAATTCAAATACCGGTTCGAAAAGGCCATTCTGGATAATTTTGTAGGGGTGAATGAGTCCCACCAGCCCCGGGGCCTGATTTATGATTTTGTAAAGGAGCGGGAACAGGATTATGAAAAGCTCTTTGATGTCATGAACCTGGAGCCCTATGAAGCCCCCCCCACCTCGGCCGTGAACCGGTACGCCGTCATCAAGGGAAAGACAAGGATCGGCGAGAATGTCCTGGTTTCCCAGCGGGCCTTTCTTGAAAATGCCGTCATGGGAGACGGGGCCAATGCCCAGGAAAACACCTATATCGTGGATTCAACCCTGGAAGGGCTCAATATTACGGCCCATGGCGGGAAAATCATCCATTGCCTCATGGGCCACGGCACCTTTGTGGGGTTCAATGCCTTCTTAAACGGCAAACCCGAGGCCATGATCGAAATCGGAGAGCGGTGTATTGTGATGCCCCATACCATCATCGACCCTGAGGCCTCCCTCCGGATTCCGGCCGAACATCTGATATGGGGGTTCATCCGTTCTGAAGAAGACATTGAAACCAACACCATTTCTCTGGATGCCCTGGCAGAAGTCAGGGATACCTTGAGAATCGGAAAAATGGTGTTTTCAGGCAAGGGCTCCATCTTTCTGGATGCGTTCCGGAAAAGGATCAGCAATATCCTGCTTCAGAACGGGGCAAGGTTTCATAAAGGGGAAAACCGGGGCCATGCCCAGGATGACCAGAATATTTCCTTTAATCTGATTCAGCCCTATACAACGGGAAAATATATGGGCTTGTACCCGTCTATTCGGATTGAACCTTAACGGCCGGATTGAATTTTAACGGCGGTCCTACAGAAGTTTTAAACTCCAGTTCCAGAGACCGGGCCGGTCTTTCATATGGACGCCTTTGGGGATGGGCTCCTGCATATGAATAAAGAGTGAAAATCCGGACTTGGCCAGGATTTCTTTTTTTGTGGTCAAATCCAGGGGCCAGTTGGGAAAAATATAATAATTATGGCTGTGTTTGGAAATCCAGGCGGTTTCCCCTTTGGGGCTGATGAAAGCCTTTTCAACGTCAATATCCTTTGAAATGATCCGTGAAATTCCCAGGGGCCAGTTCCCGTAGATGACAAGACCCAGAGGCAGCTCACTTTGCCGGGGCAGAAGCATAAGGGTTTCCTGGTCCAGTTCCGGGCTGACAACGGCGCCGGAAAATCCATGCTGCTTCAATAGGTTGACGGTCATGCTGTTGGCGATATTGCAGAAGGGCCCGGCCCAGATATTCAGATGCTTGAGGGATTTGAAAAGAGACAGTTGCCAGAAAGAATTCAGGACAAAATTTTTAGCGCCTTTTTTGACGGCTCCGGTAATATAATCACGGCATTTTTCTTCTTCCCCTGGAAACAGGACCGGGTCCAGCCATAGCCAGGTTCCGGCCGGGGCTGGGATGGAATAGTCCTGGGAGGAAATCCAGATTCCGGTATCCCCGGTCCGGTGTGAAGAGCTTTGGCGGCCTCTCGTCAGCATGACCTCCCTGACGAAGGCGGATTTTTTGCCGGCCCTCCGGGAAGGGGCTGGTTTTTCTTCAGGATCAACGGGCCGGACCGATATTTTTCCCAAAGCGTTCAATTCATCTTCCAGGAGCCTGATCTCGGCTTCAAGTTCCGGTCCTCTCCGGTCAATGATATATACCGGGGCGCCCACCTTGATTTTGAACCGGGAGGATTTGCTCAAATAAAAATTTCCTTTTTTCGGCACGGCCCGGGTTACCCGCTGGATGTCGTGAAAGCTGTCTTCTTCGGACCCGATTCTCAGGAGGTCTGAGGGAAGAAGGGCTTCCCGTGCCGTAAAAAACGGGGCAGGGGGGTTCTGGACCCGTCCGGCAAAAAGCCCTGAGCCGGTCTCCGATTCATGGTCCAGGGGGTTCATCATCCTCTGGGGCAACAGTTGATAATGGGTGAATTCCCTTCCAAGGGCATAATCCAGATAGGCCAGGGCCTCTTTTTTCTTTTCAGGGGCATCCCTTAACAACCGATAGGCCTTGACCGTATAATACACATAATGTGGGCTTTTCTTCCGGCCCTCGATTTTAAGGGCCGTGATGTTCGGGATTTGTTTTAATACTTTTAAGAGGACATCGGCCGAAAAATCCATGCAGGAAAAATGTCTTTTTGAGATGCCTTTTTGTTCGTAGATTCTTCTGCAGGGCTGCACGCATCGGCCCCGCAGCGCACTTTTTCCGCCAAACCAGGAACTCCAGTAGCACCGCCCGGACACGGAATAACACAAAGCCCCGTGGATAAAAATCTCAAGCCCGATGTCGGCAGGGGTGTTCAGGGCCATTTCCTTGATTTCATCAATGGTGAATTCCCTGGGCAGTACGATTCTCTTGAATCCCAGGGGGGCCAAGGTCTGCAATCCCGCAGGAAAGGTGAGGTTGCCCAGGGTGGACAGGTGAAATTCTTTTTTAAATCCTGCTTTCCGGGCCAGGGGGATCATGGAAAGATCCTGGATGATCAGGGCATCCGGATCAACATATTCAACCAGTTTGGATAAAATCCGAAGGACTTTTTCAAGCTCTGTTTCCTTGATCAGGGAATTAAACGCCACATAGACGTTTACCTTCCGTTTTCTTGCGAGTTTTGCCAGTCCTGCCAGGTCTTCCATGCTGAAATTTTCAGCTTCCATGCGTGCGGAAAAGATTTTCAGGCCGCAATAGACAGCGTCGGCGCCTGCGGCCAGGGCAGCCAGAAACGAATTTTTATCTCCTGCCGGGGCAAGGATTTCAGGAAGTTTCAAATCAATAGCATCCTTTTTTGAATTTATAATGGCAACAGTATTGCAATTTTATGGATTTTTGTCAAAAATATGAAAATTTGAAATGTTTATCCTATCTGGAAAGGAAATTTGTATGTTTGCAAAATACACTCCCGCAGGTTTTATCAGCCCTGTTGACGGCATTGAAATGAAAACTTTGGTTTACGGTGAAAACAGTCTTCTGGCACGGTTTCATCTAAAAAAGGGGAGCCTTCTGCCCCTTCACAGCCATCCCCAGGAACAGACCGGTTTCATGGTATCGGGAAAGATGACACTCTTTATCGGTAACGAAGCCTTTACGGCCGAAGCAGGGGATTCCTGGTCCATCAAGGGCAATATCGAACATAGGGCCGAGATTCTTGAGGATTCCGTGGCCATTGAAGTGTTTTCTCCCGTAAGAAAAGATTATCTTCCGGCCTAGGCCGTTCATCAGAACGCGTTTGTTCCATACAAGCAAACCGGGGCGAATCATGATTCAAAACAGGAGGCGGCCATTTTTTTAAAATCAGGGGATACATTGGGTGTTTGTGCACCTTCCGGAAGCTTTGACATGGAAAAATTCGACCGGGGGATTGAGGTCTTAAAAACCCTTGGTTTTCAGGTAAAGATTCCCCGGGAGATTTTCCAAAGAAAAAGATATCTGGCCGGTGATGATATGGAAAGGGCAAAGATTGTCAACCGGCTTTTTTCCGACCCCGGCATCCAGGGGATCATTTGTGCAAGGGGAGGGTATGGTGCTCTAAGGATTCTCAACCACCTGGATTGGGACCTGATCCGTAAAAATCCCAAACCCTTTATGGGCTATTCCGATATTACCGCCATTCTCACGGCCATCCTCAGCGAAACCGGGATGCCGGTCCTTCACGGTCCCCATGTGGTGTCTCTGGCGACAGCCGACGCAAAGACCCTGGCTTCCTTTGCCGATGCGCTTTCAGGGTCGTCAAAGACCATTGAAATCCCTGACGGAAAGGCCATCCGGGAAGGGATCGGGATGGGTATTCTAAAGGGGGGAAACCTGGCCACCCTTTGCCATCTTCTGGGGACCCGGTTTCAACCGGATTTTGCAGGGGCTGTCTTTTTTTTTGAAGATATCGGGGAGCCGGCCTACAAAATCGACCGGATGCTGACCCAGATGAAACTGGCAGGGCTATTTGACAAAATACACGGGGTCATCACCGGGTCCTTTGAAAATTGTGACAATGGAGAATATATTGAAGAGATCGTGGGTGAATGCTTTCATGAATACCAGGTGCCTGTCCTTTTCGGACTTGATGCAGGCCACGGGAAAACCAATCTCTCCCTGTCCTTTGGACGAATGATCAAGATGGATACCATGGCCCGGAAAATACAGTGGGTCCGGCCATGAAGGACCGGATCAGGCAGGCGGTTGAAGCCGCCATTTCAAAGAGAGTCTTTCCGGGTGCGGTTCTTTTATGCGCCCTGGACCATCGCATCGTTTTCCATGAAGCTTTCGGCATGGCCGATCTGTTTGAGAACAGAAAAATGCAGAAACACAGTATTTTTGATCTGGCCTCCCTGACCAAACCCCTGGCCACCACCCTGGCCCTAGCCAAACTCATGGAAAAGGGGAAACTATCCCTGGATCAGCAAATCGGAACGATACTGGCTCAATTTCAAAACACGGATAAAGCCGGTATCACCATTGATATGCTGCTCCGGCACAGATCAGGGTTTCCAGCCCACAGGCATTATTATCTTGACCTGATCCATTCCAAAAAAGAACCCAGGCCATATTTAAGAGATCTCCTGATCAAAGAGCCGCTTGAATCCGGGATCGGTGAAAAAGAGGTTTACAGCGATCTTGGGTTCATGGTCCTGGCATGGATCATTGAAAGGGTTTCCGGTGAGCGGCTGGACCGGTTTGTCACCCATGAAATTTATGCCCCCCTTGAAATTGACCGTTTGTTTTTCATGGAGCTGAGCCCGGGCAATGAAAAATTCAAGGTTTACCAGGGGCAATTTGCTTCCACCCAGCACTGCCCCTGGCGAAAACGAGTTCTGAGGGGAGAAGTCGATGACGACAATGCCTATGCCGTCGGCGGAATAGAGGGCCATGCCGGACTTTTCGGAGATGCCCTGTCCGTATACAGGCTATGTTCGGAAATATTGAAGGTTTTGCAGGGCAAGCCGTCAACGGTGCCGGCGCAGGATATCATCAAGACTTTTGTCAAAAAGGATAAAGGCTTTGAAAGAGTGGCCGGATTTGATACCCCTTCAAAACACGAATCCTCTTCAGGCCATTTTTTTTCGGAATTTTCCATCGGACATCTTGGATTCACCGGGACCTCTTTCTGGATCGATCCAATAGGTGGATGGATCATTGTCCTTTTGACCAACAGGGTTCATCCATCAAGATCCGGAGAGGGAATTAAAAAATTCCGGCCCCGGATTCATGATCTGATCCGGGGTGAATTGATGTAAAATAATATCCATTAATGGTTTTTGGGCTTGTAAAAAACCTGTAACTTTGTTAGCAGATGATGTCTGATTATTTTGTTATAGTTGAATTCGGTAACCCGATATTATTCTTGAAAGAGGAGATATGAATTTTATAATGGACTCCATGCTTGGGGCATTTTCCAATGATCTGGCCATTGATCTTGGAACAGCAAACACACTTGTTTATGTTAAGGGGAAAGGCATTGTTCTGAGCGAACCCTCGGTCGTTGCGGTAAGAACGGATAAGGGAGCAAAGATCAAGGTCCTGGCCGTTGGTGTGGAGGCAAAACGAATGCTGGGCCGTACACCCGGGAATATTATGGCCATAAGGCCCATGCGGGATGGGGTGATTGCCGATTTTGAAGTGACGGAAGCCATGTTGAAGCATTTTATCAGAAAAGTTCATAATAACCGCAAAACCCTTGTTCGCCCCAGAATTATCATTGCCGTCCCATCGGGGATTACCCAGGTTGAAATGAGGGCTGTCCGGGAATCGGCTGAATCCGCTGGCGCAAGAGAGGTTTTTCTCATCGAAGAACCCATGGCTGCAGCCATCGGTGCAGGTCTTCCCATTACCGAACCCACTTGCAATATGGTGGTGGATATCGGCGGCGGAACAACGGAAGTCGCCGTCATTTCCCTTGCCGGTATTGTTTATACCCGGTCCTTAAGGGTGGCCGGGGATAAAATGGATTCGGCCATCAGTCAGCATATCAAGCGAAAATATAATCTGCTCATCGGTGAAAGAACGGCTGAAATTATTAAGACAACCATTGGTAATGCCTATCCTGACCCTCAGAACATAGAGACCATAGAGGTTAAGGGAAGGGATCTGGTCTCCGGTATTCCTAAAATTCTGGCCATCGATTCGGAGGAAGTCCGTCTGGCCATCTCCGAGCAGATTGATGCCATCGTGGAAACGGTCCGGATAGCCCTTGAACAGACACCCCCCGAACTCGCTTCGGACATTGTGGATTCAGGGATTGTTCTGACAGGGGGCGGCGCCTTGCTCAAGAACCTGGACAAGCTTCTTCGGGAAAAGACCGGCCTGCCCATCGTTGTGACCGATGACCCCTTATCAACGGTTGCCCTGGGCTGCGGGAAAGTCCTCGATAATATCGATATCCTGAGAGAAGTAGTCATTCACTGATTTAATGTTTTCAAGAAGACTGTTTATTTTTGTAGGGGTTTCTCTGTTTATTGCGATCATTTTTACCGTAATAACCATGAGCAGCAGAGAAAAATTGCCGGTTAACGGCATTAAGCGGGTTACTATTTCCATCACCTCCCCTTTTCTGGGAGCCGTCACCAAGGTCATTTATTTTACACGGGATCTGTGGAGCACGTATTTTATGGCGGTCCGCGCCGTTAACGAAAATGCGCTGCTCAAAAAACAATTGGGAGAAGCCCTGGAGATCAGGAACCGGTATCAAGAGCTGGAGCTTGAAAATATCCGGTTAAAAAAATTTGTTAATTTTACAAACTCGGGTCAGGGTATTTATATAGCCGCCAGGATTATTGCAAGGGACCCATCCCCCTGGTTTCAGACTGTTATGATTGATAAGGGGTCCAATGACGGGCTCTTGAAAGGAAGCCCGGCAATGGTATCCGAAGGGATTGTCGGACAGGTCATTGAAGTTTCCGGTAATTTTTCCAGAATCCTTTTGATCACGGATAGGAATTCATCTGTTGACGCTCTTGTTCAGAATTCACGGGTTCGAGGGATTGTGAAGGGAAATAGTGAAGACGATTGTTCATTTGTATATACCTTGAGAAAAGATGAGGTAAAGGAAGGCGAAATCATTGTTTCCTCCGGTCTGGATCAGGTGTTTCCCAAGGGATTGATGATCGGCCGGGTTTTGAAGGTGACCAAGGACCAGTCCCATCTTTTCCAGGACATCACCATAGAAACCAGTGTGGATTTTGAAAAAATCGAAGAAGTCCTGGTGTTAAAGGAATAATTCAAGGACTGAATATAAGATGGCCTATCCATGAATACGTTATTTTTAATACTTCTTACGTTTTTTCTGACGGTTATGCAGACCGTTATCCTCCCTTCTTTTTCTATTTTTTCAGACCGGTTTGATCTGTTGATCATTGTCGCACTGTATTTAAGCCTGATTGCAACCCACCATTCCATGGTTATCGCCCTTGTCATGATCGGATGTATCATGGACAGCATGTCGGGAGTCCCCTTCTTTTTCCACATTTTTTCATACATATTGATTTACCTGATTGTGCATTTGGTTAAAAGATTGATTTTTAAACAAAGCAGCACTTTTCTTATCATCATCAGCCTCATGGCCGTTCTCATTCAACACCTCCTCCTCTTTTTTTCCACATTTGTGCGTCAGGAGGCCGGCGCCTCCCTTGGGTTTTATTTTTTTCTTCCGGCCAAGCAGGCCTTCCTGGGCCTTATTATCATACCGCCCTGTATTACCCTTATTCATCGATCTCAGCGAAATTGGCTGGGGATGGCAAAGAGAATAAAAAACAGATGGCTGAGACTTACAGAGGATAATTCACTTTGACTGAATTTGGCAAGAATCCGGATCGGGAATGGCTAAAGCAACGGATTATCGGTGTAAGTGTCTGTATTATATTCGCTTTTTCAATCCTCTTTCTCAGGTTTATTTACCTTCAGATCATCAAGGGAGATGAATTCAGAATTCTATCGGAGAAAAATGCCGTTCGCCTGACGGGTATCAAAGCTCCCCGGGGTCTTATCCTGGATCGGAACAGAAAATTGCTGGTGGATAACCGGCCTGCCTTTAATCTTAAAATCATGATCGAAGATGCCGGTGATTTGCAGGAAACCATGCTCAAAGTATCACAGATGGTGGAGATGCCCTTTGAAGACCTGATGAAAAAAATTTCAGAAGCCGGCCAGGGGGCATTCTACAAGCCTGTTGGATTACAGGAGGATATCTCAAGGGATCATCTGGCCATTATTGAAGCCCATAAATTTGATCTTCCCGGAGTTTTTATCGACATCGAGCCCACACGCCATTATATCCATCATAAAACAGCCACCCATCTTCTGGGATACTTGGGAGAAGTGAACAATGATGAGCTTCTCAGCGGGAAATATCCCAACGTCAAAACCGGGGACGCCATTGGCCGGTATGGCGTTGAAAAAAGTTTTGAAACCTATCTCCAGGGTAAACGGGGAGGAAGACAGATTGAAGTCGATGCCAACGGCAGGACCATCAATGTCTTAAAAACCGTGGAGCCCATTACCGGGCTTGATTTGAAACTGACCATTGATCTTGATCTTCAGCACATCGCGGAAAAAATGCTTGAAGGTAAGCATGGGGCCGTGGTGGCCCTGGACCCGAATACCGGTGATGTTTTGGTGATGGCCAGTGCCCCGAGTTTTGACCAGAATGATTTTGTCGGCGGCATCAACAGCAAGAAATGGAAAGCTTTGATGACGGATCGGGGAAAACCCATGACCAATAAGGCCATCCAGGGAGAATATCCCCCGGCCTCCACCTATAAGATTATTACATCCATGGCTGCCCTTGAAGAAAAAGTGATCGATCTCCATACCACCACCTTTTGCCCTGGATTTTTCAAATACGGGAACAGGGTCTATCGCTGCTGGAGCAAACACGGACACGGGAATGTGAGCATCCTTGAGGCCATCACCCAATCCTGCGATGTGTTCTATTATCAGGCAGGAGATAAGGTCGGTGTGGATGGTTTGGCAAAATATGCCATGGGAAGCGGTCTGGGTAAAAAAACAGGGATTCTTCTGGAAGACGAGAAAAAAGGTCTCATTCCGACATCTGCATGGAAAAAGAAAAGATTTAATGAACCCTGGCATCGGGGGGAAACCCTTTCCATTGCCATTGGTCAGGGCTATGACCTTGTTACTCCGCTCCAAATGGGGGTTTTTATTGCGGCCGTCGGAAACGGCGGAACTCTATACAAGCCCAGAATCGTCAGCACCATTGAAGGAAGCCAGGGGAACATCATAAAGGAAATACCCATAGAGGTTTCGGGGAAATTACCTGCCGGTTCAAAAACTTTGGAGATTCTCCAAAAAGGGCTTTTGGACGTGGTTGAAACGGATCGGGGAACAGCCAAAAGAATTCGGCTGAAGCATGTTAAGATTGCCGGTAAAACAGGAACCGCCCAAGTATTCAGCGTCAAAAGCGGTGATAATCTTAAGACCGAGCACCTGGATTTCTATCTTCGGGATCATGCATGGTTCGTCTGCTATGCCCCGGCTGAAAACCCGGTCATCGCCGTTTCGGTTCTCATTGAACACGGCGCCCACGGCTCCACGGCAGCAGCCCCCATTGCCGCTGCATTGATCAGACAATATATTCATGACCCTTCGCCGGAAGAAACAGAGACCAATATTTCAGACGAAGAATCAGAAACGGAGGAATGATGTTTGATCGACGGCTCATTGAAAATTTTGACTGGGGATTTCTGACGGTAATTTTTTCCATTGGTTGTCTGGGCCTGGTGGTTTTGTACAGCGCCTCCAGCGCCGGTCAGGAGGAGGGGCTGGTCAGTGTTCTGTTTAAAAAACAGATGGTCTGGATGGGTGCGGGCTTTGTCGTGATGATGATTTTAACCATAGTGGATTACCGGGAATTAGATAAGCTTCATCTTTTTATTTATGCCCTTTGCGTCGGTCTCCTTATTGCTGTTCTGATTTTCGGCCAGATCGGCGGCGGGTCCAGAAGATGGCTGGCTCTTGGATTCATCCGGATTCAGCCATCGGAACTCATGAAAATTGCCTTGATTATCAGCCTGGCATCTGCCTATTCCACCAGCGTTTCCCAGACCGGGATCAATTTTCGAAAATTAATCAAACCGGCTTTTCTGTGTTTGATTCCCTTTGCTTTGATTGTGGACCAACCGGATTTGGGCACGGCCATGCTGATGATTTTAATCGCAGGGTCCATTACTTTATTTGTCAAGGTTGAACGAAAGGTTTTCTTTACGCTTTTTCTTTCCGGGCTTTCCGCCGTCCCCCTGTTCTGGTTCACGCTGAAAGAGTACCAGAAAGACAGGATCTTGACATTTTTAAATCCGGACCGGGATCCCCTGGGTGCAGGCTATCATATTATTCAGTCAAAAATTGCCATTGGCTCAGGCATGCTGACTGGAAAAGGGTTTTTAAAAGGAACCCAGAATGCCTTGTCCTTTTTACCGGAGCAGCATACGGATTTCATTGTGTCGGTCCTTGCCGAAGAATGGGGGCTTTTGGGCGTCAGTGTCTTATTGACCTTTTATTTAATCCTTCTTTTATGGGGCCTGAACATCGCCTATAACTGCCGCAATATGTTCGGGTCCATCCTGGCCTTCGGTATTACCGCCATGATTTTCTGGCAGATATTTATCAATACCGGGATGGTCATGGGCCTTATGCCCGTTGTCGGAGTCCCGCTTCCCCTTATTTCCTATGGGGGCTCCTCGGTCATCACCAATATGGTGGGGTTCGGAATTTTGTTAAATATCAGCATGCGCAAATTCTCATCCCATTAACGGTTTAAAGCCACTTAAAATAAAAGGCTAAAATATCGTTTAAAGACCTTAAATATTTTGTGAATCCATGTTGACAAATGTGTGTCCGGATGGTACTCAAATCACGATTCAATTCGAGTTTGGGCTGTTTTTGTTGAAAAACAGTCAGAAAGATATAAGGTGTTAATTTTTTTATAATTATTAACTGGCGGAGGGGATTTTATGATAACTGTGATTCCTGATATATCCCTGGTATATCAGATGATCAATTTCCTTGTTCTGCTTTTTGTGCTCAACCTGGTTCTGTACAAACCAATCCGTAATGTTCTTCTTGCAAGAAAGGCAAAAATCGAAGGGATGCAAAATGGGGCTGAAAAAGCTCAGAGCGACCTTGTTGCCGGAGAAGATGCATACAATAGCGGATTGAAACAGGCCCGGTCAAAAGGCTTAAAGAGTAAAGAAGCCTTTATTGAAGAAGCATCAAAGGAAGAAAAGGAAATTATCGACAGGATTAACAAGAAAGCTCAGGCCAATCTTGCCGACATCAAAACGCAGGTGGCCCAGGAAACCGAGCAGGCCCGAAAAGCGCTGGAAGCAGAGGTTGAGGTGTATGCCAAAGCTATCGGTGAAAAGATATTAGGGAGGGCTTGCTGATGAAAGAAAAAAGAACAACCAAAAAATGGCTGAAGGTCACGGGGTATGCCACGGCGCTTGTTTGCTCTCTTGGCGGGATGGCTTTGGCAGCTTCCGACGGGGGACACGGCGGGGTTCACAATGCATGGCTCGGCATTGATACCGCAAAAGTATTGAATTTCGGTATTCTGATCATTGCCTTGTTTTTCATTGCCAGAAAACCGGTGGCTGAATTTTTCTCATCCCGTGCCAAAGGCATTGAAGATGAGATCAAGGTTCTTGAACAGAAAAAGGCCGAGGCTGAAAAAAAACTTGCTGAATATCAGGCCAGGTTTAAGAATCTTGACCAGGAATCCAAAAAGATCCTTGAAGAATACATGAAGCAGGGCGAAGAAGCAAAGATCAGAATTCTTGCTGAAGCTGAAGCACAGGCGGCAAAACTTGAAGCCATGGCCAAACGCAATATTGAGCAGGAATTCAAATCCGCAAAAATAAAACTTCAGCAGGAAATTGCTGAAAAAGCAATGGTTAAAGCTGAAGAACTCATTAAAGCCTCCATTTCATCGGATGATCAGGACAAACTTGTGGATGAATACTTGAAAAAGGTGGTGGCATAATGAAAAATTTAACGGTTTCAAAGCGTTATGCCAAAGCATTGATTCTTATCGGCCAGGAAGACGGCAGGGCTGAACAGTATAATGCCGAGCTTGAATCGGTGGTCGGACTTTTTGATTCACAGAAAGATTTTGAAAAGGCATTAACCAATCCCTTATACAACAAGAATGACCGGAAAAGAGTTTTGCAGGCTGTTCTGGCTGCAACGGACCTGTCCGTCATCATGAAGTCTTTTTTAAACCTTTTGTTTGATAAGGGCCGTATTGGTTTCCTGCGTGAAATTGCTTCATACTATAAAGATCTGGCCGATGAACTCAACGGAGTTGTCAAAGCCGGTATCGTTTCCGCCACTGAGCTGTCATCAGATGCGGTAAGCAAAATAAAAGAGGCATTGTCAAAAAAAGTCGGAAAAAATATTGTTCTGAAGGTGGAGCAGGATCCAAGTCTCATTGGGGGTGTGGTTACAAAAATAGGCGATCTTGTTCTGGATGGCAGCGTAAAAACCCAGCTGATGAATTTGAGAGAAACATTAAAAAAAGGTGAGAATGTCTAATGGAAATTAAAGCAGAAGAAATAAGCCAAATCATAAAAGACCAGATCAAAGGGTTTGATGCAGAGGTGGACCTGAGTGAAACAGGTGTTGTTCTTTCCGCAGGTGATGGTATCGCCCGCGTATATGGTCTTGAGAAAGTAAAAGCCATGGAGCTTGTTGAATTCCCCGGCGGAATCTTGGGACTTGCCTTAAACCTTGAATCCGATAATGTGGGTATAGCGATTCTGGGGGATGACAAACAGATTAAGGAAGGCGATATCGTAAAACGGACCGACCGTATTGCGTCCGTCCCTGTCGGTGAAGAACTTCTGGGCCGCGTTGTTACAACAACGGGTGAACCGGTAGACGGTAAGGGCCCCATCAATGCCAAGACCTTTATGAACATGGAATTGGTGGCCCCCGGCGTTATTGCCAGAAAATCCGTTCATGAACCCTGCTACACAGGCGCCAAAGCCGTTGACGGCATGACCCCCGTCGGCAGAGGTCAGCGGGAACTCATCATCGGTGACCGTCAGATCGGTAAAACAGCCCTGGCCGTAGATGCCATTCTGGCTCAAAAAGAGACGGACATGAAATGCATCTATGTGGCCTGCGGTCAGAAAAAATCAACGGTTGCACAGGTTGTTGCCGCCCTGGAAGAACACGGCGCCATGGAATATACGACGGTTGTCATTGCGTCGGCCTCTGAATCGGCTGCCATGCAGTATCTGGCACCCTATGCCGGATGCGCCATGGGCGAGTATTTCAGGGACAAAGGCGAACATGCCCTGATCATTTACGACGATCTTTCAAAACAGGCCGTTGCCTACCGCCAGGTATCTCTGCTTCTGAGACGTCCGCCGGGACGTGAAGCCTTCCCGGGCGATATTTTTTACAACCATTCCCGTCTGCTGGAACGCTCTGCAAAACTCAGTGATGAAAAAGGCGCCGGCTCTCTGACAGCCCTTCCCATCATCGAAACCCAGGAAGGTGACGTTTCCGCATTTATCCCGACCAATGTGATCTCCATTACCGACGGCCAGATCTTCCTGGACAAGAGTTTGTTTTTTGCCGGTATCCGTCCTGCCATAGACGTCGGACTTTCCGTATCCCGCGTGGGGGGTGCCGCCCAGGTGAAAGCCATGAAACAGGTGGCCGGAACCCTTCGTCTGGATCTGGCCCAGTTCCGTGAACTGGAAGCCTTTGCCGCTTTTGGTTCAGACCTTGATGTGGCTACCCAGAAACAGTTGACCCGTGGTGAAAGACTGGTTGAACTTTTAAAACAACCCCAGTTCAAACCGCTGCCCATGGAAAAGATGGTCACCGTCCTGTTCGCCGGCACCCGGGGATATCTCGATAAATACCCCAAAACAGCGGTTTCAAAATATGAAGAAGGCTTGTATCCGTTTGTCGAAAATCGTTTTCCTGAAATTTTTTCCGGCCTGAAGGAAAAAAAGGAAATAACCAAGGAAATCGAAGGCAAACTCAAACAATGCCTTGAAGCCTATGATGAAGAATTCAAGGATACCATATAGTAATTATGGACTTTTCCGTTAAATGATTCATTAACAACAGGCTTGAAAGGTAGATCATATGGCAACATTAAAAGAAGTAAAATCAAAAATAGTCAGTATAAAAAAGACTAAACAGATTACCTCTGCCATGAAAATGGTCGCCACTTCAAGATTGCGCGGTGCTCAGAACAGAATGGAAGCATTTAAACCCTATGCGGGCAAATTTGCAGAAGTGCTGGGCAGTATCGCGGGCAAATCCGGTGAAGATGCAAGTCCCTTGCTGGTTCCCCGGGATGAAGTAAAAAAAGTGGCGGTCATCCTTTGTACCTCAGACAGAGGATTATGTGGCGGTTTTAATTCGAATTTAATTACCAAGGCAGATAAATTTGTACAATCGGAACTTGACGGAAAAGAAGTCTCTTATATCTGTTTCGGCAAAAAAGGAAGAGACTGGGCAAAAAAGCAGCCTCAACCCATCGAAGATCAATATATTGGTGTCGTGGGGGGGAATATCGGCTTTGGAATTGCCTCTTCTTCCGGGCAGAAAATGATAGACAGTTTCCTTGATGGGGCTGTTGATGAAGTATATCTGATTTATTCCAGGTTTGTAAATATGGCAAGGCAGGAATCGACTTTAAAAAAGATTCTTCCCATTCCTTCTCTTAACGAACTGGCGGGAGAAAAAGAAGCGGTTCAGGCGGATGGGTTTCTTCCGGAGCATATCTACGAGCCATCCTCTGATAAGCTCCTGGGTGAGATGCTGCCGAAAAACGTATTTATTCAGATATATGATGCATTGCTTCAGACATCCACCAGTGAACATGCGGCCCGAATGAGGGCCATGGAAAATGCAACCAAGGCATGTGAAGATATGGTTGGAGAACTTCAGTCAATATTCAACAAGACAAGACAGTCAAAAATCACGGGCGACCTCATGGATATTGTCGGTGGTGCTGAAGCACTCAAGGGATAATTTTAATCGATATGCTTAATTTAAGAAACAGCTTTATAGGAGAGAAAAATGGCTCAAAATATAGGTAAAATATCTCAGGTACTCGGTGCCGTTGTTGACGTTGAGTTTGAACCCGGAAAACTTCCTCCGGTTCTGACCGCCTTGACGGTAACCAACCCGACTATCGGTAATGAAGAAGACAACCTGGTGATTGAAGTGGCCCAGCACTTGGGTGACAATGTCGTCAGATGTATCGGAATGGATGTAACGGACGGCCTTCAAAGAGGAATGGTGGTTAAAGATACGGGTTCTCCCATCATGATGCCGGTGGGCAAAGCCTCCCTCGGCCGGGTTTTGAATGTTGTGGGGAAACCCGTTGACGGTCTGGGACCCATCTCCCAGGAAAATATGCTCCCCATTCACCGGCATGCGCCCAAGTTTACTGAACAGGATACATCTGTCCGGGTTCTGGAAACCGGCGTTAAGGTGATTGATCTGCTTGTCCCCTTCCCACGCGGTGGTAAAATGGGGATGTTTGGGGGTGCAGGCGTTGGAAAAACCGTTATCATGATGGAAATGGTTAATAATATCGCCATGCAGCATGGTGGTATTTCCGTGTTCGGTGGTGTGGGCGAAAGAACCCGTGAGGGAAACGACCTTTACCATGAAATGAAAAATTCAGGTGTTCTTCCCAAATGTGCCCTGGTTTACGGGCAGATGACGGAACCTCCCGGAGCACGCGCCAGGGTTGCTCTTTCTGCTTTGACCTGTGCCGAATATTTCCGCGATGTGGAAGGACAGGATGTGCTCTTGTTTGTTGACAATATCTTCCGTTTTACCCAGGCTGGCGCAGAAGTTTCCGCCACCCTCGGCCGTATGCCGTCTGCCGTTGGTTACCAGCCGACCCTGGCCGTTGACATGGGTGAACTTCAGGAACGGATCACATCAACAGACAAAGGCTCCATTACCGCTGTTCAGTGTGTGTATGTTCCTGCAGATGACTTGACTGACCCGGCGCCGGCAACCACCTTTGCCCATCTGGACGGAACCGTTGTTCTTTCCCGCCAGATTGCAGAGCTTGGGATTTATCCGGCTGTTGATCCCCTGGACTCCACCTCCCGGATTCTCGATGCCGCATACATAGGTGAAGAACACTATCAGGTAGCCCGTATTGTTCAGCAGACCCTGCAAAAATACAAAGAACTTCAGGATATTATTGCCATTCTGGGTATGGATGAATTGTCGGATGAAGATAAGGTCACGGTTCAGCGCGCCCGGAAACTTCAGAAATTTTTGTCTCAGCCTTTCCATGTGGCTGAAACCTTTACCGGTATGGCTGGCAAATTTGTAAAAGTTGAAGATACGGTAAGATCATTTAAAGAGATTATTGACGGCAAACACGATGATCTTCCTGAAAATGCTTTCTATATGGTGGGCTCGATTGAAGAAGCCATTGCAAAGGCAAAATCCGCTTAAACATCCGGAGGTATATTATGGCTGAGAAATTATTTCTTGAAGTCGTTACACCACAGAAATCAGTTGTCAGCGAAGAAGTTGAGATTGTGGTGGCTCCGGGTTCAGAAGGTGAGTTTGGCGCACTGAAAGGGCATACTACGTTTCTGACCTCTTTGAAACTGGGGACGCTTCGGTATAAAGGGGCTGATGGAAAGGAAAAATTTGTTTTCATCAATGGCGGGTTTGCTGAAGTTCTGCCCCAGAAGGTCACGATTCTTGCCGAGTCCGCAGAGCGTCGGAAAGACATCGACGTTGAAAGGGCAATGAAGGCGAAGGAGAGAGCTGAAAAACGTCTGGCTGCAAAAACTCCCGACACGGACCTGATCAGGGCCGAAGCTGCTTTAAGGCGCGCTTTGTACAGGCTTAAGCTGAAAGATATCAGATAATGTGACCGAGACGTATCCATATTCTGCAGAAAATGATTAGAAACAGAGAGGAGGCTCACGCAAATGGGGGCCTCCTCTTTTCATATGGACAATTCGGCTTTAAACACTAAAAGAAAGAGAATCGGATATGATTATGAATTTTGATGATGTCGGGGTTATCATTCTTGCAGCAGGCAAGGGAACCCGGATGAAGTCCGACACAGCCAAGGTGCTTCACCGGGTGGCCCAAAAAACAATGATTGTCCATGTGGTGGAGCGTGCCCTGGAAATTGCCCCGGATCATATTCATATTGTTGTCGGACACCAGGCTGAGAACGTAGAAGATGAGGTCAACCGGTTCCATCGGGTCCATTTCGTTTATCAAAAGCAGCTTCTCGGGACTGGAGATGCTGTTAAGACGGCAATTCCAGGCCTTGACCCAGGGATTAAAGATGTCCTGGTGTTGTGCGGAGACGTTCCCCTGATCAAGGGAAAAACCCTTCAAGAACTTGTCCTCACCCATAAAAAATCCAAATCAGGGATCACGGTGCTTGCCACCGAGGTTGATGATCCAAAGGGCTATGGCCGGATTGTCCTGGATCGCCACAACCGTCTGCTGTGTATCCGAGAAGAGGTCGATGCCGGACCCCATGAAAAACAGATTAAAACAATCAATACAGGAATATATTGCTTTAATAAAGATCTTCTGTGTGACGCCCTTAACGAAATATCCCCTGAAAACAGCCAGGGGGAGTATTATTTGACGGATGTTGTTGAAATCGAACAAAAGAAAGGTCAAAAGATCACGGTTGTCACAACGCAGGATTCAAACCAGGTCATGGGAGTGAATACGCTTGAAGAGCTTGACAGAGCCGAACACCTGATGCAGAGCCTATGCGGATAATTGCCTTGACTTTATTAAATATTTTGAATTATACTGAATGCCAATCAGCATTATGAGAAGATGACATTGGGTAATGACCGTATCAAAAAAAAGTTTGATGATATCGATGATAAGATCGATTTAATGATGGAATGTTGCCAATCTCTTCAGTCTGAAAATAAAGTGCTTTTGATGAAAATCGAGACCCTTGAAGCAGACCTTGAGGGGAAAAGAACCGCTGAAACAGATAATTCGGAACAAGAGGCAGTTATTCAATCAAAAATTGAAGGGCTTTTTTTCAAATTGGACACTTTTTCAACCGGCCTGAATAAAACCGAATCATCAAACCTGTGACCAACAGGATGCGAGAAAAAGGGAATTCATTGGATGAGCTTATTGTAATTGAAATTTTCGGGGAGGAGTATAGATTCAGGCCGGATGGCCAGGTTGAAAATCCGGAACAAGTTGCTCAGCATTTAAAACAATATATAAAAGAGTCTGAAGTAATATTTCAAAATAAGCCTTCAGACAAAAATAAAATTGTTATCTTATTGTTGGCTGCCATGAATTTATCCAGGGATTTTCACGAACTCAAAAAAAGATGTTCAGAACTTGAAGAGGTAACTGAAAAAAGAGTCTCATCCATATTGGAAAAAATCAACAAAGGATTTGAAAAGAATATAAATTTCAAATTGTTATAAATATTTACCCCTGCAATGTGCGTGATTGTATGACAGTCTTTGTCCTAACGCATAAGCAAAAGGGAGTCCACACTTGTACTGGTGTGCTAGGTTCCTCTTGTAAGGAAAAGCCTGAAGGTATAACTGGACGACCACCTTCTGAACCCATGGTTCAAAGCCTTTTTAGCAACACGGCAGTTTGTGGGGGTAATTTATATTAAAATCCGGTTTGTTTTTGATTGTTTCCCTCCTCAACGGTTTTTTCCCTGATTCATATTTTATACTGTCTGAAAATTAATAAGATTTCACCATGAGGTGTTGATATCAATATAATTTAGGAGATTTTTCTAATGGAATATATGGTTGTGCTCTCATTAATGGTTCTTCTGATCGTGATGGGAGCTTTTGCCTTTTTCAAATTTAAGAAGAGGGTGGTTCAGGAAAATCTGAATATAGAAGAAGAGCAAACGCGCTTGATCGAAGAGGCCAGAGCCAAGGCAGCGTCTTTACTCAAAGAGGCGAAACTGGAAGCCAAGTCCAGGCTTTTGGAAATGAAAAGTGATTTTGATTCAGAAACCGAAGAAACCCGGGCTGAGTTAAAAAAAGAAGAAAGACGATTATCAAAAAAGAGCGAGAAACTGGATAGCCAGGAAGAACAATTGGCAAAAAGGGAGCAGACCCTTCAGAGAAAAGAAAGCGAAACCCAGAAAAAATTAGAGTCGGCAACACATAAGGAAAATCATTATTCCGAGCTGTTGGAGGAGACCAAAAGAGAACTTGAAAAAGTCTCAGGGCTCACTCTGGAAGAAGCAAAAGAGCTCTTGCTGAAAACCATTGAAGAGGATGTCAAACATGAAGGGGCCAAGCTGATCAAGAAGATTACCAGTGAGGCCCGGGAAAATGCCGATAAAGAAGCCAAGAAGATCATATCCACGGCCATACAACGGTATGCGGGGGATTATGTGGCGGAAAGGACGGTTTCGGTGGTTCATCTTCCCGGAGATGAAATGAAGGGTCGGATTATTGGTCGTGAGGGAAGGAATATAAGGGCCCTTGAAGCCGCTACTGGCATTGATCTGATTATTGATGACACACCTGAGGCGGTTATCCTGTCAGGGTTTAATCCGGTCAGAAGAGAAATAGCAAGACTGTCCCTGGAAAAATTGATTTCCGATGGACGGATCCATCCGGCCCGTATTGAAGACGTGGTTCAACGGGCCACTGAAGAAGTGGATCTGGCCATTAAGGAAGCTGGCGAACAGGCCGCCTTTGATCTGGGGGTTCACGGCATTGACCCTGAATTAATCAAGGTGGTCGGGAAACTGAAATTCAGGACCAGCTATGCCCAGAATGTCCTTCAGCACTCTGTCGAGGTCGCTTTTCTGGCCGGAGCCATTGCTGCCGAACTGAATTTGGATTTCAAGCTGGCCAAGCGCATGGGTCTGCTGCATGACATTGGAAAGGCCGTTGATTATGAAGTGGATGGGGCCCATGCCATTATCGGGGCAAAACTTGCAAAAAAATATGGTGAAATCGATAGCGTTGTCAATGCCATAGCCTCCCACCATGAGGATCAGATGCCTGAAACCGTATATGATTATATTGTCCAGGCAGCGGATGCCTTGTCCGGGGCAAGGCCGGGAGCAAGAAAAGAGAGCCTTGAAAATTATATCAAAAGGCTGGAAGATCTAGAAAAAATTGCCAATTCTTTTGATGGGGTCACCAATACCTATGCCATTCAGGCAGGACGCGAAATCCGGGTCATCACCGAGAGTGAAAGGATTTCCGATGAAGACGCCATGCTTCTTTCAAGGAACATTGCCCGTCAGATCGAAGAAAATTTGACCTTCCCGGGACAGGTGAAGGTGGTGGTCATCCGGGAGACCCGGGCAGTGGAATATACCAGAAAATAAGGGTTACAAATAAGGGTTACAATAGATGAGTGTTCTATCCATATTAAAAGAAAGAGGGTTTATTGAAGATCTGACCCACACCGAAGAATTGGAGGCCTATCTATCCAACAACCGGGCGACCTGTTATATCGGATTTGATCCCACGGCATCCAGCCTCCATGTTGGAAGCCTGGTCTGTATCATGGCTCTGGCCCATATGCAGAGAGAGGGACACAGACCCATTGCCCTTGTCGGGGGTGGAACCGGTCTTATCGGAGATCCCTCCGGAAAAACAGAATTGCGTAAAATCATTACCCAGGATGAAATCGATGTCAATAAAAACGGGATCAGAAGCCAATTGTCCCGGTTTCTCGACTTTTCTTCAGACAAAGCCTTGCTTTTAGACAATGCCCAGTGGCTGACCAAGCTGGCGTATATCCCGTTTTTACGGGATATCGGGCGGTATTTCAGTGTCAACCGAATGATAAAGGCGGAAAGCTATAAGCTCAGAATGGATTCCGAGGATGGGCTGACCTTTATTGAATTCAATTATATGCTGCTTCAGGCCTATGATTTTATGCAACTGGCCAAATCCTATGATTGTTTATTACAGATGGGGGGCTCCGACCAATGGGGCAATATCGTCGCAGGCGTGGACCTGGTCCGGCGCACCCTCGGAAAACAGGCCTTTGGCATCACTTTCCCCCTGATCACCACAGCCTCGGGCATCAAAATGGGAAAAACCCATAAAGGTGCGGTATGGCTTGATCCGGAAAGATTTTCAGCCTATGATTATTTTCAGTTCTGGGTCAACGCCGATGATGCGGACGTCCCTAAATTTCTGGCCTTGTTTACCTTTCTTCCCATGGATGAGATCCATCGGATGAAACAGCTTCAGGGCGCGGATGTAAACAAGGCAAAAGTGGTTCTGGCCTTTGAGGCCACAAAGATATGCCATGGGGAAGAGGAAGCCCTGAAAGCCCTGAAAGCGTCCGCATCGGTTTTCGGAGCAGTTGAAATACCGGATCAT
The DNA here is from genome assembly GCA_964484555.1 of uncultured Desulfobacula sp. Lineage (GTDB taxonomy): Bacteria > Desulfobacterota > Desulfobacteria > Desulfobacterales > Desulfobacteraceae > Desulfobacula. The sequence continues at coordinate 531 of CAZAHK010000049.1, read as the reverse complement.
ATTCTTCCGGCCAGCTCCATTCCAAGGGGAATTTATGCTTCTGTAGGCGAGGATTCCATACCCTCATCGGCGTATAACCCTTCTGAGATTATCGGACACCTGTCCATGGTTGATCTTTTTATGGCTGTAAAGCTGTGTGCATCCAAATCCGATGCAAGACGTCTGATCCAGCAGGGAGGGGCATATGTCAATGGTTCCAGAATTTCCAACCTCGATCAAATGGTAACGGAAAAAGATGTTAACAACGATGAAATTCTGTTGAGAGCGGGAAAGAAAAAATACCATAGAATTATTTTAACCAAGAACTAAATATTAATTGACAAAGACATGATCCCCATATATATTGATCGGGTTTTGTCGGTCACACGAGCAGTGATTCAGAAAAGCAGTAAGATTTGATCTTTGAAAATTGGTCAGTGAAGAAATTAAGAGCGGGTCTATAACAAGACCTTAAGAGTTTGAAGTACAAAGGATAAAACTGGAGAGTTTGATCCTGGCTCAGAATGAACGCTGGCGGCGTGCTTAACACAT
>CAZAHK010000048.1:5479-23355 GCA_964484555.1 uncultured Desulfobacula sp. | reverse complement strand
CTTCCACCACCCGGCAGGTTTTGTCGATGCCGATATGGTTCATGATCTCAAAGGGCCCCCGGGCCCATCTTAAGCCGATCTTGGCCCCGAGATTGATATCCTCCATGGTGGCGACCCCTTCATCCACGATGGTCGCGGCCACACCCAGACAGATGCCGTAAAACCGGTCCACAATGGCCTGAATTTTTTCTTCCTGGATTTCACCGGCCTTGAGATCCCAGTCCTGGTTTTTATCCATCTGGGTTTTCATGATGTCCGGGGTGCCGTAAAAAAGTCCCAGTTCATCTCCCAGGCTTTTGGAGGCATGAACCGCAAGGGGAATACCGGTGACATTTAAAATTTCAAAGGAGCCCATGCCGATGCCGAAGGCTCTCTTGCTGCCATCTTCAATGGTGGGAAGATTTCCCATGCCTTCTTCCAGCATCCGGGCCGCCTCATTGGACGAGGGGATAAAGAACCGGTTCACGGCAAATCCGGAAGAATCTTTTACCACAATGGCGGTCTTCCCGTGGCGGGCGGCAAAACCAAGGGCTTTTTCAATGGTGTCCCGGCTGGTTGTGGTATGGGGGATGATTTCCAGCAATTTGTTCTTGGCCGGGTGGAAAAAATAATGGAGGCCTATGAACCGGTCCGGCCGGTTGATCTTGGCCGCAAATTCAGCCACGTAAAAACTGGATGTATTGGTGGCGAAAATGGTTTTTTCCCCACAGACCTGATCCAGATTCTGGAACAATTGGGTTTTCACCTGCCGATCTTCGAAAACCGCTTCAATGACCAAGTCTGCATCGGCTACGGCCTTCAGATCCGTTGTTCCCTGGATGCGACTCAAGGTCTGATCTACCTGATCCTGGGTGAAAATCTTCCGTTTCATGCCGCCTTCCAGCAGGCTTTTAATACCGGCCAGGCCCTTTTCCACATATTCCGGTTTTATATCGATCAATATAACCTGCATTCCCTCTTGGGCTATTTTCTGGGCAATCCCGCTGCCCATATGGCCGGCACCGATTACCCCTATCTTAGATATCTGAGACATCCTACCTCCTGAAATTCATGTTTTTTATTTCTATTTTCCGTTAAAAGCAGATCCTTTATGGTTAAAAAATCTATCACATGAAAGATTTTTATTTCTATCGTTCGTTAATACGCCATTTTATGGCGGTCATAAAGCATAAACCCTTCATTTTTATACCCTGTCTTACATTTTCGAAGGAAGAAACAAGGCAATCTGCGGGAAGGCGATGAGGATACCAATGCAGATCAGCGCCGCGACCAAAAAGGGCCAGATCCCTTTAAACATGGTCGTCAAGGGCACATCCGGAACAGCCCCCTTGATCACAAACACATTCAAGCCCACGGGCGGGGTGATGAGTCCGATCTCGAGGACGATGACCATGATGACGCCAAACCAGATGGTATTGAAGTTCATGGCCTGCATAATGGGATACAGGATGGGAACCATGAGGATCATGATGGCGAAGCAGTCCATGACACAGCCCAGGAACACAAACACCAGAAGGATCATGAAAAACACGGCCATTCTGGGCAGGGCCGCAGCCACAATGGCATCGGCCAGCATAAAGGGAATCTGGGTCAAAGCCAGAAAGGAGGAAAAAATATTGGCCCCGATGATGATCAGAAAAATCATGGCCGTCATATTGCCCGTGATGATAAGGCTTTCAACAAAAGTTTTAAAATTCAGTTTTTTCTTTCCCAGGGTGATGATAAAGGAGCCGAAAGCCCCCATTCCGGCGGCTTCGGTGGGTGTGAAGACGCCGAAATAAATCCCTCCCATGACCAGCACAAACAAAGACAGCATGGGCCAGGTGCCGTACAAAGACTCGAATTTGGTCTTCCAGGAAGTGGGTTCCGCTTTGGGGCCCATGTCAGGGCGGAAACGGCATTGTAAAAAAATGGCAAGGATGAAAAGAGAAGCCAGCAGAAGCCCGGGAAGAATACCGGCCATAAAAAGCTTTCCAATGGATTCTTCCGTCAGGATACCGTAAATGATGAACCCGATGCTGGGCGGAATCAGGATGCCCAGGGTGCCGCCGGCGGCGACACAGCCCGTGGCAAGGCTGAGATCGTATCCGTATTTTCTCATTTCAGGGACAGCCACCTTGGCCATGGTGGCGCCGGTGGCGAGAGAGGACCCGCAGATGGCGGCGAACCCGGAACAGGCCACGATGGTGGCCATGGCCAGCCCGCCCCTCAAATGGCCCATCCAGTTATGGACGGCCTTGTAAATATCCTGGCTGATACCGGAAACAAAAGCAAACTGCCCCATGAGGACAAAAAGCGGAATAACGCTCATGGAATAGGATGAGCCTTCGGCCCAGGGAGACATTCCCAGAAGATTCAACCCGGCGTCCAGATTGACGATGAGGCTGACGCCCACGAACCCGATCAGGGCCATGGCCACGCCGATATACATCCTGAAGGCAAGGAAGACAAACAACAGTAAAATCCCGACAACCCCTATCATTTCAGTGCTCATAGACGACTCTCTTCCCTTAATTTTTTAAAAATGATTCTGAGGACATCCCTGACCAGTTCAATGCACATGATCCCGCACCCAAAGGCCAGGAAGAAAACAAAGGGGTATTCCGGAACCGGCAGGTTCATGGGTTTATCCCCGGTTGCCATGCTTTCCATGGCCTTTTCAAACCCCTTCCAGGTCACAAGGGTCATCAGGATCAGGCTGACCGTATAATTAAACAGATCAATGAGGGTCTGGGCTTTTTTGGGAAAGGCATTGACAAAAATATCCACATTCACATGGGCTTTCTGAGATTGCGCATGCCCGATAAAAGCAAAAATCAGGATGACGATTAAATACCGGGTAATTTCAAAAGAGCCCAGGATGGGGGTATTGAAGACGTGCCGCTTGAACACATCCACCACCGTCAGGCCCATCATCAAAAAAAGGGCCAGGCACCCGATCCTTGCCAGGACATAACTGAAAATGCCCGTTATATTGACTAAATTTCTAATATTCATATGGCCTCAAGATTTTTTTCATGATTTATCGCAGGATCTTTCTTGTTCCGGAACATCAGGGGGAATGAATTCCACCCCCTGATGTTTCAGACTCTTTTTCTTGGTTATCACCTCAAGCAAGGATACAAGAGGGTGTCATTATTTTCCTTCAAGAAAGCCGAGGGCTGTTTTCAGGATGGCCTTTCCGGGCAATCCCTTTGCTTCCATTTCAGTTGCCCATTCTTCCCTCAGGGGGAAGGTGGACTCTTTCATTTTTGCGAGTTCGGCAGGGTCAAGGATGATTTCCTCGGTCCCTTTGGCTATGGTCATTTCCCTGAAGGGTTTTTCCGCATCATCAAAGGCTTTTCCCGCCGCCTTGGACATCTCCAAACCCGTAGTGCTTTCCAAAAGGGTTTTTACATCGTCCGGAAGACCATTCCACACACCTTTGTTGATCACAAACATCATGGGCATGGTATAGAGATCCGCCACCGTGGTGAATTTTGTAACTTCATTGAGTTTAAAAACGCCCATGCCTTCCCATACCAGAACCGTTCCATCCAGTACGCCGAGCTGCAAAGACTGATAGGTTTCGGTGATGGGCTGGGCAACAGGTACGGCTCCCCAGAGGGTGAGGGCCTTACTGATGGAGGGATTGGCCGTTCTCATTTTTATCCCTTTGAAATCCGCCATGCTGCGGATGGGTTTGCTGACCGTATGAAAATGCCCGCCCGGATGTCCGAACAGGGCCAGCACTTTGACCTTGCTGTATTCTTCCTGGTATTTGGGTTCCTGCTGAAAGGTTTTCCACATGGCTTCGGACACCTTTTCCCCGGACGGCGGCATAAAGGGCAGGGAAAATACGGTGGTCAGCGGAAACCGGCCGGGTGTGTAATCGGACAGGTGATAGGCCAGATCGGCAACCCCTTTTTCAGCCAGGTCGAATTGTTCCGGTGCCTTTCCCAGGGCGCCGGCGGGAAATAATTTAATGCTGACCTTGCCTTCTCCGGCTTTGTTGATCTGTTCGATCCAGGGGATGATGATTTTTCCGGTAATGGTCTGTTGAGCGGGAAAAGGACTTGAGAATCTGAGTTCAATGGGTTTGGCAAATGCCGTGGAAAGAGATAAACAGAAAATCCCTGACAGAACAATTAAAAAAAGACTCTTTGCTGAAACACGCTTCATGTTCATACCTCCAAATTGTTGTGGTTAATCCGATTCAATCTCAGCCCGGAAAATGGGTTTCCCCGGCCTGTTATCTTCCTCCAAAGGAGGTATCGGAAATGTTTATTGCTGCACTGCACAAATCCATAATTGACGCCATTTTCCCCATGGTGACGGGTAAAAAACCGCCTATGAAAAATTCTGCAGAGTTTAACTGACCTTCATAGAAATCAGCCTCTTTTCCCTCAACACCTTTTTCCAGTTTCTTTTCTGCAATAGCCGCCCGCCACAAGAGCATCCAGGCCATAATCACATCCCCGGTTGCCTCAAGAAACGGATTGGCAAAGGCATAAGCCCTTAAAACAGCCTCTCCCCGAACCGATTCATCCATTTTTTCAGCAACCCGGCAGAGCATGTTCACCGCTGTTTCAACCCTCCCGGAAAGGGCTGACAATGAATTGATCGTCTGCGCCTCGGCAAGGGTGGTTTTTATTTCATTGATGAGATCAAGAAATAATCCCATATTTTTCATCTGAAGTTTTCGGCCCAGAAAATCCATGGCCTGAATGCCGTTGGTGCCCTCATAAATGGTCGTAATCCTCACATCCCTCAGGAGCTGCTCCACCGGGAATTCCGACGTATATCCATATCCGCCGAAGACCTGGACGGCCAGATTGCAGACCTCCACGGCCCGGTCCGTGACATAGCCTTTACCCACCGGGGTCAGGATTTCGATGAGGTTCTGGTATCTTTCCTTTTCCCTGCCGGCCTCGCTTACCTTTTTTTGATCTTCCAGGTGTGCGATATAGCATAGGAGGCTTCGCATTCCCTCGGTATAGGATTTCATGGTCAGGAGCATGCGCCGGACATCGGGGTGGTTAATGATGGCCACCGATGCCCTGTCCTTTCCGGACAGGGGCGGACCCTGGACTCGCTGCCGGGCATAATCCAGGGCGTAAAGATAGGCGGATGAAGCGCAGGAAAGGGCCTGGGCACCCACCATGAGACGGGCCTCGTTCATCATGAGAAACATCATGGAAAGACCTTTATTCTCTTCTCCCACAAGGGTTCCGATACATTTTCCCCTGCCGCCCAGAGCCATGGAACAGGTCGGGCTGCCGTGGAGCCCCATTTTTTCCTCGATGCCGGTACAGACCATATCGTTTCGCTCGCCAAGACTGCCGTCGGCATTGACATGAAATTTGGGGGCGACAAACAGGGATATCCCCCGGCTCCCTTCCGGCGCACCCACGATCCTTGCCAGCACGAGATGGATGATATTCTCCGTCATATCGTGGTCACCACCGCTGATAAAAATCTTGTTCCCGGTCAGGGAATAAGTTCCGTCCTCATTTTTTGCAGCCGATGTTGACAGATCTCCCAGGTTTGATCCGCATTCGGATTCCGTCAGGGCCATGGTGCCGCTCCATCGGCCCGTGTATATGTTTTCAAGATAGCATTTTTTCTGCACGTCGGAACCGAATTGTTCAATGATCCGGCCGGCGCCCTGGTTCAGCCCCGCCACCATCAGGAGGGACATATTGGCGCCGATGAGGTAATTCTGGGCCATGACATGGAGGGCATGGGGCATGCCCTGCCCTCCCCAATCCGGATTCTGGCAGGGAGCAAACCAGCCTCCCCGGATCAACTGATTCCAGGCCCGTTTAAATTCAGGCGGAACCATCACCTTGCCGTTTTCATACCGGCAACCGGTCTGATCACCGATTTTCAGGGTGGGCAGAATTTCTTTGATTGCAAGGGCGCGAACCTCGGCCATAATCATATCCATGGTTTTTCGGTTGAATTCCGAAAACCGTTCGTGTTCACTGAGGCGGCCGACCTCAAACTGCTCATGAAGAACAAATTCCATCTCTCGTCTGTCAGCAAGAACCTGGGCCATATGATGGGTTACTCCCTATATTAAATTCCGGATCATTGGTTTATTTCTCTTTTTTCGCCAGAGCCCGGCTTTTGAGTTCCCTTTTCAATAATTTGCCGGTACTGGATTTGGGCAGTTCGGAAACGATGATAAATTCCTTGGGAACCTTGAAAGGAGACAACCGGGTTTTCAGATAGGCTTTCAGTGCCACGGGATCAATCTCCTGCCGTTGTTTGGGCACCATATAGGCCACGATTCTTTCTCCGTATTCCTTATCCGGCATACCGATAACCGCACATTCCTCAATCTCGTGGCGGGTATAGAGGACCTCTTCAACTTCCCTCGGCGAAACATTTTCCCCTCCGGTAATGATCAGCTCCTTGATCCGGTCCACAATATACAGATACCCATGATCGTCCAGATAGCCCACATCGCCGGAGCGGAACCATCTGCCCCAGAAGGCGACCTTTGTGTCTTTTTTACGGTTCAGATACCCCTTCATGATATTGGGGCCGGATATGCAGATTTCTCCGGGTTCATTATCCGGAAGCGAATTCCCCTTTTTGTCGCAGATCCGGATTTCCACGCCAGGGGCGGCGGTTCCAACGGACCCCACCACATGTTTGTAGAAATGGTTAAAAGTCACCATGGAGGCGCTTTCCGTCATGCCATAGGCTTCAAAAATATCCAGACCGGTTCTGATTTTCCATTCTTTCACCACCTCCATAGCCATGCTGGCCGCGGCGGAAAAACAATACCGGACAGACCCCAGCTTCTCCTTTAAATCCGGGAGTGACAAAAGCCGGATATACACCGTGGGAACGGCATAAAGCTTGGTTACATTAAATTGTTTGACGGCCGCCAACACCCCATCCATATTAAAGGAGGACTGGATCACAAGGCCCCCGGCGCTCAGGAGGGTGGAATTCATGATATGCATCTGGGCAAACACATGGTTCAGGGGAAGAAAGCAAAGGGCGCGGTCATTCTCATTGGATCGTTCACTTCGGGAAACATTAAAGGCCGAGGCCATGATATTTTTATGGGTCAGCTCCACCCCCTTGGGCACACCGGTGGTTCCGCCGGTATAGAGTATGGCTGCCGTATCATCGGGCTCCCGTTCAAGGGTTTTAAAATCACCGGTTTCAGCTTCGATCAAGCTCGAATAGGACGTCTCTCCGGTATCGGTAATGAGGATGTCAAGACCCGTTGTTTTTTCCAGATCGGAAATTTTCCGATCATCGGTAAACATGATCCTGGGTTTGCAGTCTTCAAGGACAGGGGCAATTTCGCTCCGGGTCATGGCATAGGGAAGGGTCACGGCCACGGCTCCCGCTTTGAGGATTCCGAAATAAAAACAGAGCCATGAATTGGAATTGGGGGCGCAAAGACCGATGTGTTCACCGGGTGTGACCCCCATTCGCTGAAGCGCTGAAGCGATCTTATTGGATTCAAGGTTCATCTGCCGGTAGGACAACGCGGTTTTCCCATCCATCAAAGCCATATTGTCCGGGAAGTGGAAAGCAGATATTTCAAGGTTCTTTGCTATGTTCATGTTTATAATCCCCTCCCCTGCCGGGAAATAATCATTTTATGCCCATCGAAACCGTCCGAATATGACCTAACAAGCGTTAGGTTTTTTTATCGACTGTTAATGAATTATCATGGGGATTATATTTTGTCAACACAAATTCTTTTCAAATCCCATTCTTGATTTATATCATTGGTTTAATAAGGGAATTTTCATATTCCGTTGGCCACCTCAAAGGCATCCCAGATGGCATACATAATATTGGCCACCCTTCTGGCATCCCCTAAAATATAGACCTGGGGCACATCAAACCGGATATCCTCGTAAAGGGACCGGTTGGAATCATATCCAACGGCAAGAACGACGGAATCGCATTGGATTTTAGCTTCCCCCTCCTTTGTATCGCAGGTGAGGGTTCCGTCGGAATATCCTTTTACCCTGGCTGAGGTGATGACTTTGATTCCGTTAAACGGGATCAATTCTTTGAGCATATCGCTGTTGGAATGGCATAGGGGGCCGTTCACGGCCAGCAGCTTATCCATCACTTCCACAATGGTCACGGTTTTTCCTTCCTGGGCAAGCCACAGGGCGGTTTCACAGCCGATAAGCCCGCCGCCCATCACCACCACCCGGTTTCCGGGATCTCTCTTTTTCAGCAAAACCTCTTCCGCCGTAAAAACCCGGGTATCGTCTCCCAGGACCAATTTTTTGGGCGTTGACCCTGTGGCAATGATGACCGCATCAAATGTATTGGACAGGATAAACCCTTTATCAATGGCTGTATTCAGATTTACCGGCACCTTCAGAGTTTCCAGTTGACGCCCGAACCAGGCCGTCAGGGCTTTGTCATCTTCCTTGAAGTCCGGGACCCCGCCGGGGATAAGGTTTCCGCCCAACCGGTCGGATTTTTCATAGAGCACGGGTTCATGCCCCCTTAAGGCCAGGACTCGGGCGGCCTCGCAGCCTGCAACCCCGCCGCCCACAATCAAGACTTTTTTCTTTTTCAATATGGGAGTGTAGGCCCTCACCTTTTCCCGGGCCGCCTGGGGATTGACGGCGCAATTCAGGGCAGAATAGGCCTGGACCCGTCCCATGCATCCTTCATGGCAGGAGATACAGGGACGGATGGAGCTGATATCCCCGGACTGGAGCTTGTTGACATAGTCCGGGTCTGCCAGGAGGGGCCGCCCCAGGCTGATCATATCACAGACCCCGTCCCGGATGGCGCCGAGAGCCGTATCCGGGTTGTCCATGCGGCCAGCGCAGATGATGGGAACATTGACATGGTCTTTCATGATTTTTGCATAGGGCATGAACAGGCCCTTTGCCTGGTACATGGGCGGATGGCTCCACCACCAGGAATCATAGGACCCCACATCCACATCCAGGGCCGCATAACCGAATTCCACCAGGAGCTTTGCCACTTCAATACCCTCTTCAATATCCCGGCCCTTTTCTACGAATTCCTCCCCCGGCAGTGCCCCGGATTTAAAATCCTTGATAAAGCTTTTGGGGCTGTACCGGAGCGTCACCGGGAAATCATCTCCGCATGTCTTTCTGATTTCCTCCAGGATTTCCCTTGCAAACCTCAACCGGTTTTGGAGAGATCCCCCGTATTCATCGGTCCGGTGGTTGAAAAAGGAAATGGCAAACTGGTCCAGAAGGTAGCCTTCATGGACTGCATGGATCTGAACCCCGTCAAACCCGGCCCGCTTGGCATTAAAGGCCCCTTTTCCGAACATGGAGACAATATGCCGGATTTCCTCCTTCGTCATGGGCCGACAGGTCTTGTCCAGCCACCGGTGGGGGATGGCCGAAGCCGATACGGGCGGGTATTCCCCCATATTAGTGGGAACCGTGACCCGGCCAAAACCCCCGGACATCTGCAAAAATATCTTTGCATCATAGGCATGGATCCGTTCCGTCATCTCCAGGGCCGTGCGGATAAAATGCACCGGGTTATGGGTGGAGCAGGGAACATGGGGCATGGCATGTTTTTCAACCGTGTTGTCCACAAAGGTCACGCCGGTGAAAATCAGCCCTGTCCCGCCCCGGGCCCGCTGTGTATAATATTCTATCCCCCGGTCGTTAAAGGCCCCTTCCGCGTCGGAAAGACCTAAAGGCCCCATGGGGGCCATGGCATACCGGTTTTTGATCTCCACCTTCCCGATCTTAAGGGGGGTGAACAATGGAGCGTATTTTTTCAAAGCCTGCCTCCTTTCAATACAATTGCTCATTTGGGAACCCACAGCACCATGCGGGGTTTTTCTTTCATTTTCTGCGCCAATTCCTCAATGGGGCCATAGGTCATACAACGGGCCATGCAATGCTTGACGCAGGCCGGTTCCAGGCCTTTTCTGGTCCGGGGCTTGCACAACACGCAGAGTTCCGTGGGAAAGGGCAGATAGGTGAGATAATATTTGTCATGGGGAAGTTTCTGGACGATTTCATTGACCCGGATTCCCCCCATACCGGCGGGCCAGCCGTGTTCCTGGGCGCAGGCCACCTGGCAGGTATAACATCCGGTGCAGTATTCATAGTCGATCAAAAGACCGAATTCCGGTGTTTTACTCATGGCTCACCTCCTCGGGGCTGCATTTATACACTTTGCACATGGAATGCTTGATGGGTGCGCCCATGCCGTCCTTGCCCTGTTCATTCATGGGAATGAGCTGGTTGATATTGGATTCCCACATCCCGTAAAGGCTCGGTTCCGCCGCTTTTTTCTCCGGGAACCACCAGCCGTGGGCCGCCATGATCATCCATTCGGGAACCACAGGGGTCAGTTTTGCCTTGTACCTTGCCCGACCCATCCAGTTTTCGATCCAGATCCACTCCCCGTTTCCGATGCCGTTGCTTCCGGCCGTCTTCGGGTGGATTTCAGCCGTGGGATCAGGGTCGATATCCCGAAGCCAGGGGATATTCCGGTGCTCGGTGTGGAAAAAGGCCGGGGACCGTCTTCCCGTGGACAGGATCAAAGGATAGTCTTTGGCCAGGTCCGGTCTTGAGACCGGCGTAAAAGGGGGCTCTTCATGGTGGGGGATGGGTTCCAGGTCCCATTCCTCCCGAAGGGTGGAATAGAGTTCAAAAAGTCCTGTCTGGGTTCTGAATCCCGGTTTTTTATCGGCCCGTAAAAGTCCTTTTTCATGGCGAAGATAGGGACAGCTTGAACTGCCTTCGGGCGGATAGGCCCGGCCGCCCTGGGCCTGAAGCTCTTCAAAGGTCATGCCCGAGGGTTTCAGGATATCGTCATACAGCTCACGCACGGTTTCAAATTTAAAATCCGGGTCAAAGCGCCGGGCCAGTTCGAAATTGATCTCCACATCGGGCCGGCACCCCTCCACGGTCATGACCTTGTTGATGGTCTGGAGGGGAACCCACCAGCTCCGGAAACTGTCTTTTTCAAGAAAAGTCCCGGCCGGCAGAACCACGTCGGCATACTGGGTGGTGGGCGTATGAAAGACATCCACGGCCACGATAAAATCCAGTTTTTCCAGGGCCGCCTTCCATTTTTTCGGGTCCATGCCCAGCCCCTGCATGATGCCCGCGGTCTGGATCCACATGCCTTTGATGGGATAGGGGTCTTCCGTAAAGATCTGATCCAGGGTCATATCGGTCTGGCACCGCCAGTAAAATTTGTTGAGGGGCATGAATTTTTTGGAGCCGATGCGGGGCTCGTCCAGTTCCTTGGATTTCAGGCGGATGGCCCCTTTGGTGCCGGGAAGGGCATAGGGCACCACATCAAAGGCAAAACGGGCGAAGACATTGCCTCCGGGAATATCCAGGTTGCCGGTGAGACCCCAGAGGGCCGTAATCCCGGTGACCAGGGGGGTCAGGGCCGGGGTCATGTCCACGGCCACGCCCCAGTGGATGGCGGCGGGCTTGGCCTTGGCATAAAATACCGCAGCATCGTGGATGTCCTTGGCCGGGACCCCGGTGATCTTTTCCACCTCATCCAGGGGGTAGCGGTTGACTTCAATTTTAAAAACATCCCATACCGTGTGACAAAGGACTTTATCACCGCCCGAAAGCTCGACTTCCCATTCCCCGGAGACGGCAGGCTTAACATCCTTGTCCCGGAAGGCGACCTCCTTTGTATCCCAGACCACGGCTTTTCCGAGATTTGGATCCCAGGCTGCAAAATTACCCTCGGCCCCGTCCTTTACAAGATCTTTTTCCCGCAACAGTTTGCCCGTGTCTTTGCGGACAAGATGGGCCCCATTGGTCCAGTTTTCCAGGAATTGTTTATCGTGGAGGTCTTCATTGATGATAACATTTAAAAAGCCCATGACCAGGGCGGAATCGCTTCCGGGCCGCAGCCTCAAATGGTATTTAGACCGGGAGGCGAACCAGGAGAGCCGGGGATCAATGCAGATGATCTTGGTGCCTTTTTTCATGAGGTCTATGATCCAGTGGCCAAAGAGATTGTCCGGGCAGGTGGCGTGGATATTATACCCCCAGATGATCATGCACTCCGGCACCTTATAGCCGGGATGGGCCAATCTTTCCGGAAACCACTGGGCCGCATCAAATACGGCAAAATCGCCCTGGACCGTGATCACGGCGGCCAGCCGGGGGCCGTAACAGGCCTGACCCGTGAGGCCGAACATGATGTTGGGGCTGCCGTAGGCATAGGCCAGAAGGCTGATCCAGGCATAGATATCCCGGCCCGTGCCCACGTTAAACACCATGCTTTCCGGCCCGTAATCCTCCCGGATTTTCTTCATTTTTGCTTCGATGAGATCCAGGGCCTCATCCCAGGAGATTTCTTCCCATTTGCCCTCGCCCCGCTTGCCCACCCGTTTGACCGGAGACCGGAGCCGGTCAGGATGATCAATATACTGGGTCATGGCCAGGGCCCTGGCGCAGAGCCGTCCCTGGTTCATGGGATGATCCGGATCTCCTTCGATTTTGATCAGCTTCCCGTCTTTGATATGGGCCAGAACACCGCAGCCCCCATGGCACCCGGGGCCGGGCGACCAGGTTGTTGTTTTAAAAATACCGGTTTGAGACGCCTTCATTTTATACCCTCCAGGTTTTTTAAAAAATGACATTCGATGATTCGGTTGTCTTTTCGTTTGCCTTGTCACCAGATGATGGTATAAAACAAATATCAGTTGAAATATTGATAGTCAAGAAATAAATAATCAATAAGTTGACTATTTATTTATTCTGTGGTTAATTGATTGTAAATTGGATGGGTCATCATTAATCTTGCCGGGGAGCTTTAGAAGGAGACAAAAGAGTGGGAAAAACAAATTATCAAAATGACCTGACCTTTGATGAAAAAGTCATGATGGCCATCGTAAGAGCGGCGGAAAATTTCAAACGCACCCATTCCACGATTTTCAAAAAATACGGGCTGTCCTTTCCCCAGTACAATATTTTAAGGGTTCTGGAATCTTCGGACCAGGGCCGGAATAAAATCAGCAGCGTGGGAAAAATCATGTTGGTGCCCGGCGCCAATATGACGGGCCTTGCCAAGCGCCTTGAAAAACAGGCCTTCATCCTCCGGAAACCCGACCCCGATGATGAACGCGTGACCCTGTTGGCCATCACGGATAAGGGCAAGACCACCCTGAAACTCATCGAAGAAGAAAAAGACCAGGCCATTGACCTGATCTTAAAGGATTTTTCCGAACCCGATAAAAAAGATCTCCTGGAAAAGATCAAAATCCTCATCAAGGCCACCACGGCCCTGAATAAAGAAATGTCCCGGTGAAACGGGATCATCTCCGACAAGGGCTTTGTGAAAATTATTAAAATCTGATTTTTTTATTGATTTGTCCGGCGCATTTCATTAGGTATAAGCCCAAGATAAAGAGGTCTGCCTGACGGCAAGATTTGCCCTGATCGCCATAATCTGCGCCCTTTTAACCACATCGGTAACAATGGTTTATTCAAGCTGGTTTCGCGGTTTGGGCAGCATCATTGTTCGGACCCAACTGTTCGCTTTCATGATCATGCTGGTTGCCCTGGGCCTCCTGGTAAAAGGAAATTACAGAGCTGCGGTCCATATCCTCTTTATAACCGGTTTTTCAACCATATGGGCGGTGATGTTTCTGGGTTCAAACCGTTCCATCATTTTTCTGGATACTCTGGTGGTCATGACCTTTGTGTTCCTGGCGTCATTCAACATCTTCATAATCCGGCAAAACGCCTTAACCTCTTTAAAAACAGAATTGGCAAACCGGGAAAAAGCGGAAAAAGAACTCCTTGAAAGCAAACACCTGCTTTCCGTTCATCTTAAGAACACCCCGGTGGGGGCGATTTCCTGGGATACGGAATTCCGGGTGCGGGAGTGGAACCCCTCTGCTGAAACCATCTTCGGCTATTCAAGGGAAGAGGCCATGGGAAAACATGCCGCAGACCTGATTCTTCCCGAAGGTGTCAGGGAGCAGGTGAGTCTGGTTTTTCAAAACGTGTTGGCCGACCGCGGCGGAGAGCGGAGCATGAATGAAAACCTTACTAAAAACGGGAAAAGAATCCTTTGCGACTGGTATAACACACGCCTGAAAACCCTTGACGGTAAAATCACCGGCGTGGCGTCACTGGTCAATGATATTACCGAAAGAAAAAAAACCCAGGAGATGATGATCCAGTCCGAAAAAATGATGTCCGTCGGGGGGCTTGCCGCAGGGATGGCCCATGAGATCAACAACCCTCTGGCCGGAATCATGCAGAATGCCCAGGTCATCCATAACCGGCTCACCCGGGATATCCCCGCCAATCAAAGCACGGCTGAAGAATTAGGGACCTCCATGGGCGTCATTAAAAGTTTTATGGAAAAAAGAGGGGTTTTAAAGCAGCTTGAAAATATCCATCAGGCCGGCCAACGTGTCTCCAAAATAATAGAGAATATGCTGAGTTTTTCTAAAAAAAGTGACCTGAAAAGAAAGGAACTTGATTTGAAAGACTTGATTGATACTACCCTGGACCTAGTAAAAAATGACGCCGACTTCAAAAAAAATGAATTTTTTCAACCCATTGAAATCATACGAGAATACCAGTCGGATCTCCCCGGAATTTTTTGTGAAAAAACCGAAATACAGCAGGTGTTATTTAATTTGTTCAAAAATGCTTCCCAATCCATGAACTCGAAAACCTATGACAATGAAACCCCGAAACTGACCATCCGCCTGAAAAAAGGACTGACCAAGATCCATATTGAGGTGGAAGACAATGGGACGGGAATGGATCCGGAAACCTGCAAACGGGTTTTCGAACCCTTTTTTACAACAAAGGGCCCGGATAAAGGGACGGGATTGGGGCTTTCCATTTCATATTTTATTATTTCGGATCACCACGGCGGGCAAATGGAGGTGGATTCAACCCCTGGAAAAGGCACCCTGTTTACCGTCAAACTTCCCTTCAGATCAAAAGACAGAACCTGTTGACAAATAAATTTATGGGCTCTGAATAAAGGGGAGGATCGCGTCCATCACCCTGTCCGGATCTTCCATGATGAGAAAATGGCCGAGGCCTTCAAGGGTCATGAAACTGCAATCCCTGATTTTTCCCGCCAGCTTCAGACCGGCCTGCTCGTAAAACAGGGTTGATTTTTCTCCCCCGGCAACCAGGACCGGAATATTGATGAGACCGGCAAACCGCCAGGTTTCAAAGGGCACGGATTCATAGATCTGGGCTTCAAATTCAGGCCGGCAACAGAGTTCCCAAGTGGTTGCAGACTCCTTTTCAATGGCCGTATCCACAAAGGCTTGAACAAATTCCGGTCTCCAGGATTTGAACATGCCCTTGCCGGAATAATGTTCCAGGGCCCCTTCCTTGGAAGGGAATTCACATTTTTTCTTCCGGGTCATCCTGGGAAGGGGGTGGTACCGGTCAAGACCCGTCAACCTGGCCAGGGCGCAGAGCCGGACAATTTTGGGAGGAAGAATAATGGGATCCAGGAGGATGATTTTTGAAAATAGTCCCGGATAAAGGGCAGCCGCCGCATAGGTGAAATATCCGCCGATGGAATGGCCGATGCCGATGACCGGGGGATGGGTGATACTTAAGACAAGCTGCTCCAGATCCTTTACAAACATGTCCCAGTTTTTGACCGCCAGGGTATTCTCCTTTGTGGAATAGCCGTGGCCCCTGAGATCCGGGGCAAAAATTTTCAGATCATGGCGGGAAAGGTTTTCCAGAAAAGGAAGATAGGTCCCGGCGCTCAGGGAAAGGCCGTGGCAGAAAAGAACCTGATCCCCTGATTCTCCCCGCACATGATAATGAAAAAATCCCTGGCTGGTGTTGATGAAATTTCCTTTGGTCATGGTATATTGCATTTGATCCTTTTCCCTCAATGGCCTCAATGATGTTCAGGTCCTTGCCAGAACCAGAGCATCCACCCTTTCCGCACCGTGCCTTAAGAGCTCTCCGGCGGCCTCGTTACAGGTGGCGCCGGTGGTGAACACATCATCCACAAGCAAAATATGTTTTCCCTTTACAAGGTCTTCCCGGACAATCTTAAATGCATTCCTCACATTTTTCTTTCTTTCTTCAATATCAAAGCCGGTCTGGGACTCTGTTTTTCTGATGCGTACCAGGGACTTTAAATCCATGTCCCAGGAGGGCGGTCGCCGAAAGCCCTGATAATACAATTTTTTAAAATTCCGGGAAAGCAAATAAGCCTGGTTGAATCCTCTTTTTCTCATTTTGCTCCGGTGCAGGGGCATGGGCATAATGAGATCTATGGGCAGATTTTCATAATATTGCAGAAAGGTCTGAAACAACAGGCGTTCAAGGGGCTTTGCCATGGCGAGTTTTGAATGGTATTTCAGCAATTGAATGGCGTCCCGGACGATTCCCTTATATTCGGCCGCAGCCCTGACCCGGCCCAGTTTTAACGGCGTTTTCAAACAGGCGCCGCAGACATGGCTTTCGCCGGTTTGGAAACGGATGCTGCAGGAGACGCAAAAGGGCGGGACAATGGGGGAAAAGCCTTCCTTTCTGCACGCATCGCAGAAGCAGGCTTCAAGGGTATGTGCCCGGTTCCGGTCCGGTTCCATATAGACCCCACATTTCATGCATTTTCCAGGAAAAAGAAGGGCCTCAAGCATCCGAAGGAGAAAGCGCCTTGTCTGATCTAAATTATCCCGAAATCCCATTTCTCTGCCGAAGGGCCTCATACATGGCAATTCCGCCGGCCACAGAAGCATTGAGCGAATTGATCCGGCCTTTATGGGGGATGGACAGGATAAAATCGCATTCTTTTTTCACCAGGGGACGGACCCCCTTGTTTTCCCCGCCGATGACCAGGGCCAGGGGGCCTTTCAAGTCTGCATCAAACAAAGACCTGTCTCCACCTGCATCCAGGCCGAAGACCCATACCCCTTTTTCCTTCAAGGCCCTTAACAGGGCCGCAGTATTGGTGATCATATAGATATCGGCATGTTCCATGGCCCCGGCCGAAGTTCTGGAGACCGTTGAAGAAGGCCCGGCCGACCGGTCCTTGGGAATCAAAAGATAATCCACCCCGGCCGAGAGGGCTGTCCGGATGAGAGCCCCGAGGTTATGGGGATCTTCAATATTTTCCATGACCAGGATAAAACAGGGACTTGTCTCCGGACCGATCCTGTCCACAATTTCCATGGCGCTTTTCACAGGGAAAAAAGAGGTGCGGGCGGCGACCCCCTGGTGATTTGAAAATTCCGTCATCTTGTCCAGGATTGCCGAATCAACCATTTCAACCTTTATCCCGCGCTCTCTGGCAAGGCTTTCTATTTTTTCCATGCGTTCCCCGGTTCGCTTTTTGGACATCAGGATGCCGGAAAATGTTCTTTTCCCGGCCCTTAATGCCTCATAAACCGAATGGAACCCGAAAAGAAGATCGGTTTTATCCTTCATGGCCTTTCCATCTCTTTTTTAAAAATTGAGCAGAATTCTTTTTTGGCCCTATCCAGATCATCATTGACCACCACATACCGATACCGGTGCTGCTGATTCATCTCGGTCCTCGCATTGAGAAGGCGCTTTTCAATGACCTCTTTTGAATCCGTTCCCCGGCTCAAAAGCCTTTGGGATAAGGCTTCAAAGGATGGGGGCAGGATGAAAACGGATATGGGGTTCAATCCCGACGCCATGATCTGCACGGTCCCCTGGACGTCTATGTCCAGGAGAAGGCTTTTTCCCCGTTGAAGACAGTCTTCCACAAAGGATCTGGATGTGCCGTAATAATTGTCATGGACCCTTGCCCATTCCAGCCAGTCGCCCCCGGCAATTTTTTTTTCAAACTCGGCCGGGCTGATAAAAAAATAATCAAGACCTTCCTTTTCATTGCCCCTGGGAGGCCTGGTGGTATGGGACACGGAATAGGAAAGATCT
>CAZAHK010000048.1:0-5379 GCA_964484555.1 uncultured Desulfobacula sp. | reverse complement strand
CATCCTGATGTCTGTATTATTCAATATTCTGTACCTGTTCACGAATCTTTTCAAGCTCTGATTTTAGTTCCACCACCCTGTGGGACAGGGAGGCGTTCCCGGCCTTGGACCCGATGGTATTGAATTCCCGGTTGAATTCCTGGATGAGAAAATTCAGCTTTCGGCCGCCGGGTTCCCCGGATTCAAGGACTTGTCTGAACTGCTGGATATGGCTGTAAAGCCGTGTGATTTCCTCTGATACATCACTCTTGTCGGCCAGGATGGCCGCTTCCTGGGAGATCCGGACCGGGTCCAGACCCTCGGCATCGGCCGTCAGAAAAGTGATCCGTTCCATGAGGCGCTGTTTGTAAACCAGGGGGATGCCTTTCGCCTCCGTTTCAATCTCTTTGACCTTTTTTTCAATGTCATCCATCCTTGAGGTCAGATCGGCGTGGAGATTCTTTCCTTCCTGTCTGCGCATGAGATCCAGAGCCGCGCAGGCGGTTTCCACACAAGGGGCAACGGTCTGCCGCAGGCTTTCCATATCCGCTTCCTTCCTGGACGGGACAATGATATTGCGGGCCGCCAGAAGCTGATCCAGGGTGATGTCCGAGGCAAGGTTCAAGTCCTCTTTTATTTTTTTGAGGGCCTGGTAATAGGAAAGGGCCTTGGGCATATCCACGTCAAACTGCTCCAGCTCCTTGGCCTCATCCCGGACGGAGAGTTTTATCTCGATTCTTCCCCGGTCATGGGTTTTGGCAATAATTTTCCTGATGTCCTCTTCAAGGGCCTGGCAGGATTCAGGGCAATGGCAGGCCAGGTCCAGGGTTTTTGAATTATAGGATCTCAGGGTAACATCGGCCGTAAGGGTGCCGACGGTATGGGAGGCCTGGGAGAAGGCCGTCATGCTCTTAATCATTTCCTTTTTCCGCCTTTAAGTCGAGAAGATATTTGTCCCTGACCTTGGTTAAAAACGAAATCATGCTTTCCGATGCATAATCCGGATAGGTCCAGGGCAGGGTCTTGAACCCGTCTTTTTTTGAATACATCAGGGTCAGGTCGGCATAGATCCCTTTGCCGATATAAACCCTGTGGGAATATTCCTTGCCCGTTGCAAGGATAAACCGGGAAGACACCAGGTAACCCGGATCAATATTGATATGGCGTTTTCCGGCAACGCTGAAAGCCTTTTCAATCTCATTGGTCTTTTCCTTGATCAGGGCCAGATCCTCCTGGGAGACCAGGGATTTAAACACAAACACCTTCCGGAAGAGGGGAGATCCCATCTCCTTGTAATAATAGTCAGTATAGGCAAATTCCAGCCACCTGCTGATCATGTCCACCGGGCCGAATTCTTTTTCCAGAAAAGGGAAAAGAATTTCCACCAGGCTCTGTTCATTCATGATGCAGCCGACCACCAGCTTGGCCGGCTCCGGATGTTTGGGAATGCTCATATTACAGCGGCTTTGCCTCGTCAATGAGCATGATGGGGATATCATCCCGGATTTCATAGACCAGTTTGCAGGCATCACAAACAAGACCGTCTTTATTTTCGTTCAGATCAATATCCCCCTTACATTTGGGGCAAACCAGTATTTCCAGCAATTCCTCGGAAATGGCCATAATTGTCTCCTTTCATTCTTCGTTTCCCTTGACCGACTGCAGGGTCTGGAGTTTAAAATATTCGCCTTTCAGGGCCATGAGGTCGTCATGGGTGCCCTGTTCCTGTATGGACCCGTCTTTGAGCAGGATGATCCGGGAGGCATAATCAATGGTGGAGAGCCGGTGAGCAATGACAAAGGTGGTCCGGCCCTTCATGAGGTTTTCCAGGGCCTTCTGGACCAGCCGTTCGGCCTGGGAATCCAGGGCCGAGGTGGCTTCATCCAGGATCAGGATAGGGGCATCCTTGAGCAGGGCCCTGGCAATGCAGATTCTTTGTTTTTCCCCGCCGGACAGCCTTGATCCCAGTTCACCGATGACCGTGTCAAACCCCTTTGGAAAACCCATAATGAAATCATAGGCAAAGGCGGCCCCGGCAGCGTCTTCGATTTCCTGATCCGTTGCCCCCATCCTGCCGTAACGGATATTGTCCCTGACCGTTTCGTTAAACAGGATGGGTTCCTGGGTCACGATGGAAATATGATCCCGCAGGGATTTGAGGGACAGGTCTTTGACATTTTTCCCCGCAATGCGGACAGCCCCTTGGGTGACATCATAGAGCCTCGGCACCAGGTTCACCAGGCTGGTCTTTCCGCCCCCGCTCATGCCCACCAGGGCCAGAACCTCGCCCGGCGCCACCTTCAGACGAATATCCGTGAGGGCCGGAGCATCGCCGGCATCATAGGCAAAGCCCACATGGTCAAACTCCACATCCAGGGCCCTTCCGGAAAGGATTTCCGGGTTTTCCCGTTCCAGGATGGCGGATTCTTCTTCCAGCACATCAAAAATCCGGGCCGCCGCCGCCGCCCCTTCCTGGATGGTATTGTTCAGCCGGGACAATCTTTTCACCGGATCATAGAGCATCATGACGGCGGTCAGAAATGAAAAAAAAGTGCCGGGCGTGGATGTGCCGGTGATGACCCGCATGCCGCCGAACCAGATGATGAATGCGATGCCGAGCCCCCCCAAAAATTCCATGATGGGGGATGACAGGGCATTGGCGGTGATTTTTTTCATTTCAAGCCTGAACAGTGACCCGGTTTTTTCCCTGAACCGATGCTTTTCGAGGGTTTCAAGATTGAAAATTTTGATGATTTTACTGCCGGTAAAGGTTTCATGCAAAAATGAATTCAGATCCGCCATGGTTTCCTGGGAACCGGTGGAAAATTTTCTGACCCTCCGGCCGAACAGAACAATGGGGTAAAAGGCCAGGGGCAGGACGACAAAAGCCCCCAGGGCGAGCCTCCAGTCCCGGTAAAAAATCACGAAAAGAAAGGCAATGACCGTGAAAAAATCCCTGAACACATTGATGACGGCATTGGAGACCATGCCTTTGACAATGTTCACGTCATTGGTGATCCGTGACATCAACACCCCGGTCTTTTCCTTGTGAATAAAGGCGATGGGCAGGTCGGTGATTTTCTCATACAGGGTGTTCCGGAAAATCCGGATAATGGTTTCCCCGATATGATTCATAAGGTATTCAGACCCGTAGGACCCCAGGCCCTTGAGAAAAAAAACAAGGACTGCCGCACCCGGGATCAAGAGCAGCATCTCCCGGTTCTTGCTGATGAAGATATCATCCATGACCGGCTTGACCAGAAAGGCCATGGCTCCGTTGGCCACGGCCACCACAATCATGCACAGCGCCGCCAGGACAAGCCTTTTCCAGTATACCAGGACCAGGGAAATAATCTTCTTTTGCCTGTCTGAAGAGAGTTTCGGATTTTTTATGTTCATAAGCCTTTATTTAATAAACCCTGGGGGATTGTCAATATTTAAAAAACATGAGAGCATACGTCCCCATGGTAAAGAACGCCTTTATACTCAATTTTTTCAAACTTTACAACCTGATCTGGAAGCTTGCCCTCCCTTTTCTGAAAAGAAACCCGCGGCTCCGCCGGGGATTTGAAAAAAGGATCTCTTCTTCCCATTTATCTCCGGCAGACCTCTGGGTCCAGGCCGCCTCCGCCGGGGAGGCCTATCTTGCCGTCACCCTGCTGTTGAATTTTAGGCCCAGGGCCCCCCTTAAGGTGCTGGTGACCACCACCACCACCCAGGGAAGAGATATCCTGGCATCCGGGCTGACCCCGGACCGGGTTTCCCAGAATATGGATCTTACCATCGCCTGGTTTCCCTTTGACATGCCGGATGTCATCCGGCAGGCCGTGGCCGTCATCGCTCCCAAAGTCCTGGTTCTGCTGGAAACGGAACTCTGGCCCGGCCTTCTGTATGGCCTTAAAAGGAAAAGGACAAAAATCATCATGGTCAATGCCCGGATGTCGAAAAAGAGCTTTGTCCGTTACGATAAAACCAAATGCTTGTGGAAACATCTGGCGCCGGATCTCATCCTGGCCATTTCCGATCAGGACCGGGAACGGTTTCAAAAAATATTTGAAACGTCAAAGATCCGCACCATGTCCAATATGAAATTTGAAGCCATTGAGACAGATCCCTCCTCTTTTGCATCCGGACGGGAAAATATGGCGGATATTCTTCCCTGTCCCCTGCCCCTGACCATTCTGGCCTCTGTTCGGAGGCAGGAAGAAAAACAGGTTTTTCTCATGTTAAAAAAAATATTGGAATTGTTTCCCCGCCAGGTGGTGGCGATTTTCCCCCGGCACCTGGGCAGGCTCAAGTCATGGGAAAAGAGGCTTTCCTGCCTTGACCTGAAATTTTATTTAAGATCCGGTCTGTCTTCCCCGTTGACAACACCGGGAATCATCCTGTGGGATGTTTTCGGCGAATTAAAGACAGCCTATGCCTTTGCCTCGGTGGTCTTTGTGGGCGGCAGCCTGAAACCCCTGGGCGGGCAGAACGTCATTGAACCGGGTATCCATGGGGCTGTCACCGTCATTGGGCCCTATTATGAAGATTTTGCCTGGGCTGCAGAAGATATGATCGAAAAAGGACTGCTCCTCCCGGAATCATCCTGGAAGGCCGTTGCCCGGACCATGGTTAAGGCCCTTGACCACCCGCAGGACCCAAAAGTGCAAAAAGCCATGGTACAACGCCATATTCAATCCAGGAAAGGGGGCACCCGCCAGGCCTCTAATGAAATTTTAAAAGTCTTTGACCTATTGCCCTGACTCGTATATAATAAATTCCATTCATTTGAACAGACCCCCCTTCGTATGTGTTTTGCCTGTTTTGTCCTTTATCCCTGATGTTCTTTCTGCCTGTTTGTGTATATCGGCACCTGAATCTTTATCCGGTGCTGTTTTATCACCCCAAAAAAGGAGGCATTATGGAAAGTCATACGCTGTATTATGACACGATCACCCGGTTGACAACGGCCATTTCCCAGTGCAAGGACCCCGAGGAGGTGGCCCTGATCACGGCCGAAGCCGTGAAAACGGCATTCCAGGCCAAGGGCTGTTCCGTCTTCCTGGTGGACCGGGAGACCCGGGAACTGGGCCTTGTGGCATCCTCGGGCCTGAGCCGGGGATACCTTGAAAAAGGACCCATCCATTTCATGCAGACCCTCCAGGAGGCGAAAGATGCCGTGCCCATCGCCATCTATGATGTCATGGACGATCCCAGGATCGAGTACCCGAAAGCGGCCAAAAAGGAAGGAATTTCCTCCCTGCTGGGAGTGCCCATTATCAGCCATGATAAAATCATCGGGGCCCTGCGCATCTACACGGCAAAACCATGGGAATTTTCCTTTAATGATATTTCCATGGCCCAGGCCGTGGCATTGATCTGCGGCATGGCCATGGAGATGTGCCGGATGCACAA
>CAZAHK010000047.1:0-23686 GCA_964484555.1 uncultured Desulfobacula sp. | reverse complement strand
GACACTGCTCTTCGGCTTGGGCATTTTTTCGGTATGTCACCTGAATTTTGGCTAAATCTCCAAACCCGGTACGATCTTGAGGTGACCGAGGATTTTTTAGCGGGCAGACTTGATGACGAGGTTCATGCGCTTCATGCTCAGACAGGCTAAAAATGGATCAACTGTATTTCAAAACGCATGGCAACCCCTGACCCGGGATGAGGCCGCCGGGTCAGGGATGATAGCGAATTTAATACCGGCCCAGGATTCTCAGGTTCTCGGATTTTTCTTTGATCCGGTCCATGACCGGGGCAAAGTCGGGGTGGCCCATGTCCGCCTCAAGGTCGGCATAGAACATATATTCCCACGGTTTTCCCAGCATGGGGCGGGATTCCAGCTTGACCAGGTTGATCTCATATTCTGAAAACACTTTCATGACTTCGAACAGAGCGCCCGGCTTGTTCCCGGTGGAAAAGATAATAGAGGTCTTGCCCACCTTTTTATGGCCGATTTTTTCTTTGGCGATTACGGCAAACCGGGTATAGTTCCTGGGGTTGTCCTCAATGGATTCTTCCAGGATGGTCATGCCGAAGATCTCTGCCGCCATGGTGGACCCGATGGCGGCGGCCTGCCTGTCCCCGGAGTCCTTGACATGCCGGACGGCGCTGGAGGTAGAGGTCACCGAAACGGTTTCAATGTCGGGATATTGATCCAGGTAATTCCGGCATTGGGACAGGGCCGGCGGCGGTCCAAGGATTTTTCGGATATCCCTCTTTGACACATTTTCATGGGCAATGAGGGCATGATTGACCCGGATGGTGATCTCCCCGATGATTTTCAAATCATATTCCTGGAGCAGGTCATAATTTTCATGGATGGAGCCTGAAAGAGAATTCTCCAGGGGAACCACCCCGTACTGGCAGCTTCCCCCCCGGACGGCATTAAAAATATCCCGGAAGGTTTTCATGGGAACCGGGGTGATCTCGTCACCGAAATATCCCAGGCTGGCCTTATGGCTGTAAGCGCCGTATTCACCGATAAAGGCCGCGGTTTTAGACGCTTTTGCATCAAAATTGTTGATCACTTCGGATTTTTTCAGATAATCAAAATCCAGTTGTTTGCCGACCACCGGGGCGATGACATAAATATCCCGGGCCAGTTGGCCGAACTGTTCGGGATAAAGGCTCTGGGGGCCGTCTGAAAGGGCATTGTCCGGGTCATGGTGGACTTCGATCATCAGGGCGTCGGCCCCTGCGGCCACGGCGGCCCTGGCCATGGGGCTGACCTTTTCCCGTATCCCGGTGGCATGGCTGGGATCAATAATAATAGGCAAATGGGTGAGTTGTCTTAAAACCGGGATGGCGGACAGATCCAGGGTGTTCCGGGTATAGGGTTCAAAAGTCCGGATACCCCGCTCGCAAAGGATGATATGATCATTCCCTTCGGCCATGATATATTCCGCCGACATGAGCCATTCCTGGATGGTGGAGGCCAGGCCCCGTTTCAGCACCACGGGCATGCCCATGCGGCCGACGCATTTGAGAAGTTCAAAATTCTGCATATTGCGGGCCCCGATCTGGACGGCATCCACATATTTCATCATAAGGTCTGCCTGGGATACGGAGGTGATTTCCGTGACCACGCCAAGGCCGGTTTCCTCCCGGACCCGGGCCAGTATTTTCAGGCCTTCCTCCTCAAGCCCCTGGAAGGAGTATGGCGAGGACCTGGGTTTATAGGCCCCGCCCCGGAACAGGACGGCCCCGTATCGTTTAACCTCCCTTGCAATGGTCATGGCCTGTTCAAGGCTTTCCACGGCGCAGGGCCCTGCCACCAGGACAATCCTGTCCGCGCCGATGACGGCCTGATTGATTTTCACCTGGGTATTGTCGGATTTGAATTCCCGGCTCACCAGTTTGTGGGCTGTTTTAATGAGGCGGGCCTCGGCCACTCCCTCCATCTGTTTGAATTCTTCCAGGCTTGTCCGGGTTTTGCCGATGACCCCGATGACGGTTCTTCCGGCATCCGTGATTTCCCTATGGATGCACTTTTCTTCAGACAGGACCCGGTTGATATTATCCTTGGCTTCCTTTGTAATCTTGTTTTCCAGAACCAGAATCATTTTTTCTCCTCCTTGTTAACCGATAATCAATCCCGCAAATAAAAAAGGCCCCGGGATTTCCCAGGGCCAAAAAAAAGAAGCCCCGGGTGGCTTAACTGTCCACCCGGGGCTTTATTCTATATCATCAATAAAGCATCACACCGGATGAACGCTCCTAAAAAAGAAGCGTCCAAAACTAAATATGCCTGTGTATGACGTTTTATTCATGCGCTTTCTCCAAAATGATGGTGAAGTTTATCGATAGTTTTCACCCTTGTCAATACAAAAATCAGGGTCTGTCAAAATCCTTTTTTTCAGCACCATGGCGGTTCTGTTGGGCAGATAAAGGCTTAGGAGATTTCTTTGGCCATACAAAGACGGGTCAAACAGGGTGAAATGAGCCTGGCCGTCTTTCAGCCGTCCCTTCCCGCCGAACCGGGGTTCATCGGTATTGAACAGCATTTTGTATTCACCGGCAGGGGCGTCAAACCCGTAATCAAAAAAAGAGGTGACCGGGTGGAAATTAAAGACAAAGATCAGGCCCTTTCTTTCAAAGGCCAGGACCTTGTCCTCTTCGTGGAGGAAGATCAGCCTTGGCCCGGATTGGAACAGGGCCTCTGTTTTGACAAAGTCGATCATATGCCTGTCAAAGGCGAACAAATCTGAATAATATAGGGTCTTATCATATTTTAAGGACCATTGCCGCCGGGCATGCTGAAAGGAAAACCCGTTTCTTTCCGAAGGAAAATCCACCCATTCCGGATGCCCGAATTCATTGCCCATGAAATTCAGATACCCGGAATCGGCCGTAGCAATGGTGATCAAACGGATTATCTTATGCAAGGCCACCCCCCTGAACACCTCGGGGATTTCCATATCCTTTCCCATGGCGGTATAAATCTTTTCCCCCATCAAATGCATCATCAGGGTTTTATCCCCCACCAGGGCCTGGTCGTGGGATTCGGCATAGCTGATGGTGTTTTCCTCTTTTCTCTTGGTGGTCAGTTCATGCCAGAGGGTCCCCAGGTGCCAGTGCTCGTCCCTGTGGTCTTTTAAGAGCTTGATCCAGAAATCGGCGATGCCCATGGCATACCGGTAATCAAACCCGATCCCTCCCTGGGCAAGAGGGGCCGCCAGCCCCGGATACCCGCTCACGTCTTCGGCAATGGTGACGATTTCGGGGTTGATCTCATGGGCCAGCCGGTTGGCCAGGGATAAATAGGACAGGGCATCCACATCCACATCGTTTCCGAAATAATCTTCATACCCGGTAAAGGCCCTTCCCAGACCGTGATCCTCAAAGAGCATGCTGGTAATGCCGTCAAAACGGAATCCGTCCATCTTGAATTCCTCGATCCAGTACCGGATATTGGATAAAAGGAACCGCAGCACTTCGGGTCTCCCGTAATCAAAGCACCGGGAATCCCATTGCCGGTGATAGCCCCTGGGGCCGTCGTGGAAAAACTGATAAGCGCTCCCGTCAAATCGGGAAATGCCTTCCACTTCGTTTTTCACGGCATGGGAATGGATGATGTCCATCAATACCCGGATGCCCTTTACATGGGCCGCATCCACAAGGCTTTTCAGTTCATCGGGAGTGCCGAACCGGGAGGACGGGGCGAAAAAACTCGACACATGGTAACCAAAGGACGCATAATAGGGATGTTCCTGGACGGCCATCACCTGGAGGGTGTTATACCCGGCATCCACGATTTTGGGCAGGATATAATGCTCAAACTCTTGGTAGGTGCCGATCCTGCCCTGTTCCAGGGCCATGCCCACATGGGTTTCATAGATCAGCAGCGGGGCCTTTGCCGGGGTAAACCGTTGGATTTTCCACTGATGGGAATGGGCCGGTTGCCAGACCTGGGCATTGAAAATCAGGGTGTGGGGGTCCTGGACCACCCTTTGGGCTGCCGTGGGAATCCGGTCTCCCTCCCCGCCGGGCCAGGTGATAATCAGCCGGTAAAGATCCCCATGCTGAAACCGGTCCTTGGGAAACCGCTTTTCAAAGACGCCCTTTTCCTTTCGTTCGAGCTGGAATTCCCGGTTTTTCTGCCATCCGGTTTTGTCACAGACCATAAAAATGTCCAGAGCATGGGGAGCCCATTCCCTGAACACCCAGGCGTTTGTTTCGGCCTCAAAAAAAAGGCCGAAGTATTGGTGGTAATCGGCAAAGGCATGCAGGGAGCCTCCCTTCCCTTGAACCAGCCTCGCTTCCAGGGCTTTTGCATGGGACAGGCGCCGGGCAATGGTAGAGGCGTGGGCCAGGAGATAAGGATCATCAAAAATCCCCGGATCAGACAATGAAGGGCCTCTGGAGCATTTTTCCATATAAATTGACATATTCTTCCGCACATCGGCTGTGGTTGAATCCAAGAACGCTGTCGATCATGATCCGGTGGATCTGGGCTTCCTTGATGTCGGGGGAAAGGAAATGAAAATCCATGGCCCGGTCAATGGCCCATTTAAAGCCTTGCGTATCATGGACATTGAACAAAAAACCGTTCCCTGTATTGTTGAAAGGATCCAGCGGACGGATGGTATCATGCAATCCGCCGGTATCATATACAATGGGCAAAGTCCCGTAAATCCCGCCGATCATCTGGGGAAGACCGCAGGGTTCAAAGGAAGACGGCATAAACAGAAAATCGGCAGCGGCAAATCCCTGGTGGGACAGGGCCTCATTGAATCCGCAGATGGCGACCCTTCGTCCGAGACCGTGAAACCGGACAATATCATGAAAATGTTTCTGGAATTCCCCGCTGGCCACGGACACGATCTGGAGTTTCACATCCCAGTATTTGGATACGATCTCATACAAGACCTGGGCCAGGAGGCTGCACCCTTTCTGCACAGGGTCCAGCCGGGAGGGCCAGAAAAACAGGACCGCATTCTCATCCACCTCCAGGTCCAGGATCTTCTGAAGATACCGCTTGTTCTTGGCCTTCTGCAGCCTGTGGTTTTTGGGCCCGTAATTATAGCGGATGAGGTCGTCCACGGCAGGATTGAATTCCGGTTCCGGCGCATTCAGAATACCGGTGGCACACTCGGCATAATATTTGGCGGACAGCTCGGTTTTCAGGCAGGGCTCGATAAAAGGATGCCGGTTTTCAACAATTTCCGTCAGAAAAGTCGGGCTCACGGTATTGACATAATGGGCCGCAAAAACGCCCGAGGTTAAAAAATCCACCCGGTTCCAGTCCCGGCTTTCTTCATAATGATGGGGAGGCGTCTTGAAATACAGCCAGCGCCAGAAGGAGGCAGCGTCAATCCCCCGGTCCTCGATTTCCGCCATGGTGGAGGTCATGGTATGGATATTATGGATGGTAAAGAGGCAGGGGATTTCCATCTGTCTTGACATGGCCGGGATCAGGCCCGTCATCCAGTCATTGCAGTGAATAATGTCCGGCTTCACCCTGGGAATGATATTGTTGATCACCTCCCGCTGGAAGGCCAGAGAGACCTTTAAATCCTTGTCGGAATACCCTGAATACACATTGTCCAGATAATAAAAGGCCCGGTCCGCGGCAAGATGAATTCTCTCTTCATCCAGTCTTTTCCTTATTTTTTCAAGTTCCAGGTTATGGGTCTTGGTGGAATATCCGTTAAAAATAGACCGGTAATCCGGAATCGCCACATGGACATCACATCGGAGATCAAATAAGGCGCTGATCAGCGCTGCGGATACGTCGGCAAGCCCGCCTGCCTTTGCCGAATATCTGGATTCCGCCCCCATGTCTTCGGGAAGATAGCTGACTTCAGGGGTTACAATAAGGATTCTCGGTTTTTTTGCCATGGGTCTTTTCCTGGATTTGATGGATCTTTCAGATCAAATCCGTTCTATTCTTTCATTTAATTGTCCTTGTCATGGGCCCAGGTGATGAGGCCCGGAGTATGGCTCAATGCCTCGTCACCCTTGGGGATGACCCTTGCCGTGTATCCGAACCGCCCGGAATCGGAACAGGTAATAGTGCATGCATAAATATGGGTGCCTTCGGAAACGGTTTCCTGGAGCCACATGGTTTCAGCCCTGCTGCCTTCCACATAGTCGGAAGATCTGATCTTACCGTGATAGATCTGGACCTCCACTTCTTCCGGGGTCAATTCACCCAGGAAAATCTGGATGGTGATTCTGAAGGTATCCCCCACGGTGAACTCAGACTCCGTGACCAGTTTGGGCGGTGACAGCCGGATGTTTCCCCACAGGGCGATGAGGCGGGATTGCACCAAGGCCAGTTCCTTGGCCTTCCATGCCGAATCCGCCGTCAATTGGCTGAAATTCCGGGAGGCAGGGACATAATACCGGGCGGAATACTCCCGGACCATCCGGTCGCTGGAATAATCCATGATGGCCATTTTCATGGCCTCCTTCATCATTTTGATCCATTTCTCCGGCGGGTTGCCTCTTTTTCGGTCATAGAATTTGGGAATAACCTCATTTTCAAGGGCATTATAAAGGGCCTGGCTTTCCACTTCATCCTGGTAATGATGATCATCATAATCATCTCCGTTCCCGATACTCCATCCCCTGGTGTCCCTGTACCCCTCACACCACCAGCCATCCAGAATGGAAAGGTTCAGTCCGCCGTTGGTCGAAGCCTTCATACCGGAGGTGCCGCAGGCTTCGTTGGGCCTTCTGGGCGTATTGAGCCAGACATCACAGCCCTGGACCATATACCGGGCAATATTAATATCATAATTTTCAATGAACACCACCCGGTGCCGGACACCCTGGATCCGGGCAAATTCCACAATCCGCTTGATGATTTCCTTGCCTTCCGTGTCATTGGGGTGGGCTTTCCCGGCAAAAATAATCTGCACCGGTTTCTCATCATCCGAGAGGATTTTGATAAGGCGCTGGGGATCCTTGAGCAGGAGGGCCGCCCGCTTATAGGTGGCAAACCGCCGGGCAAAACAGATGGTCAATACGCGGTGGTCCAGAACGCTCACCGCTTCATCCAGGATGTTCCGGGGGGCATTTCTGCGTTCATACTGGGCCAGCAGCAATTCCCGGCATTTGCGGATCAGGTTGGACCGGTCCAGTTCATGGACATGCCAGAGGTCTGCGTCCTCGATATTGTCGATCCTTGAGATCAGGGCCGGGTCGGAGATCCGGTTGGCCCAGTCTGAGGATATATAGCGTTCAAACAAGGCGTTCTTATGCCGGGAAAGATAGGAGCAGATATGGATCCCGTTGGTGATATGGGAAATGGGGATTTCTTCGACATGGCGCCGGGGCCAGAGGGACTGCCACATGGTCCGGGCCACCTGGCCGTGGAGGCGGCTGACCCCGTTGATAAAGCCGGAAAACCGGACCCCGAAGATAAACATGGAAAATTTTCCCGTATCCTTTGATCCGTGGGGTTCCCCCCAGGACAGCAGTTCGTCCTCGGATATGGCGAATTTTTCCGCATAGGGTTTGATATAGCCCCGGACCATTTCCTTGGGGAATTCGTCATGGCCGGCGGCCACGGGAGTGTGCGTGGTAAAGACGGAGGTCCTCTTACAGACCTGGAAGGCGCTCGGAAAATCCAGATGGTATTTGTCCATGATCATGGAGATGCGCTCCAGACCGGCAAAGGAACAGTGCCCCTCGTTCATGTGGCTGATGGTGGGAAACAGGTCCATGGCCGCCAGAACCTTGGCCCCGCCGATGCCCAGCAGGACCTCCTGGGCCGCCCTTGTTTCCCCCTTGCTGTCATAGAGCCGGGAGGTGATATCCCTGATGGCCTTGGGGTTTCCCGGAAGGTTGGTGTCCATCAGCAACAGCTTGATTTTCCCGACCCTGAGCTGCCATACACAGGCCCGGATCACTCCTGCGGGTCCGGGGATATCGATGATGATATCATACCCGGCCCCGTCCTTGACCTTTTGAACCGGAAGATCAAAGACATCATTGATGGGATAGGTTTCCTGCTGCCACCCATTATGATCCAGAAACTGTCTGAAATAGCCTTCATGGAACAAAAGCCCGATCCCGGTCAAGGGGATGCCAAGGCCGGAAGCGGCCTTCAGATGATCTCCGGCCAGGACTCCCAGGCCCCCGGCAAAAAAGGGAAGGGACTCATGGAGCCCAAATTCCATTGAAAAATAGGCAATGGTTTCTTTGGGTCCGAGATTTAATTCCTTAATCTGGGATACATAGGAAAACATCCGCTCAAATTTGGCCTTAACCCTGTTCAGATGGCCCAGAAAGCTTTCATCTTTTGAAAGTTCGTCAAACCTGCGCTGGGAAATACAGGACAGAAAAGCCACCGGATTTTTACCGATTTTTTCCCATTGTACGGAATTGATTCTATGGAAGAGTTCGATGGCTTCCGGATTCCAGCACCACCACAGGTTCCTTGCAAGATAATCAAGGAAGGACAAGGCTTCCGGTATGGCAGGGTATACTTTGTAAATCTGCATTTTTTCCATATGACAAACTTTCTCCCTAAAATTCACTCAACAATTTATGCATCACCCTTGCCGCCTCACTGGATGCCCAGGCCTGGGCATCACATCCCCTGGGCGTATGGGGGTAATCCCCGTCCAGGATTTCAGGGATATAGCCTGCCGCACCGGTTCTCATCAAATTCAAGACGCTTCCCAGCCATGCAAGGCAGGTGGACCGGCTGTTTTTACCAAAAGCCTTGGCCCAGGCTTCACAAAAAACGGGAAAAGGCCAGGTCCAAACCGTTCCGTTATGATAGGCCGGTTTTCTTTTTGTGTCTTCATCTCCCTTATATTCTCCGCAATAAGGGAGATGGGGGTCATTCAACAACCGGCCATGATAGTGAACCGGAATTGGATATTCAACCCTTCTGTCGGCAAGGCTCCGGATACCTCCGGGCACCAGCAGCTCCTGACAGGTCTCCACACAGGTCCGCACCTGTTTCATATCTTGTATCACATCAAAAGTAAACAAAAACAACTGGTTCGGTCTCAGGGCATCATCGGCAACCGCTTTTTTTGCTCCCATGGGACCGGCGGCATGGAGGCAGTCTGAAAAATACCCCTTGGCGGGAAGGTAAAATAAATTTTGAATGGACTCCCGGACAAGGTCTGCTTTTTTCTTCCATCCGGATTCAGGCGCGTCATCAATGGTTGAGAGCAGGACCAGGGCATTATACCAGAGGGCCTGGATTTCAACGGGATATCCCTGTCGCGGAGACCCGGCCGGAAAATTGGTGTCCATCCAGGTAAAATGGGAGGGACTGTAAATCAGCATTGTTTCAGGATCGGCCGTCACCCCTGTTTTTGTTCCGG
This sequence comes from uncultured Desulfobacula sp., assembly GCA_964484555.1. Taxonomy (GTDB): domain Bacteria; phylum Desulfobacterota; class Desulfobacteria; order Desulfobacterales; family Desulfobacteraceae; genus Desulfobacula. The sequence continues at coordinate 14,358 of CAZAHK010000047.1, read as the reverse complement.
TGATCAGGGAATGGGCCATGGAAAGGAGGATTTCCAGGATGGATCGATTGCCCAGCCGCTCATTTAAGAAATCCCGGCTCTTTTCTTTTTCCAGAAGGTCTTTGCAGCAGGCAAAAAACCAGAGAGGGGCATCCGAGGTCTCAATATTGGCAGCATCCTTTCCGCAGATCATATTGGGCAGGGTTCCATGGTCTTCAAACCGGCCGAAAAGACGTAAAATGGACAAGGCCTCGGAAAACCGGCCCAGCTCAATGAGGGCCCGGCAGAAAATAAGGCTGTCCCTTCCCCAGTCCAGAAACCAGGGATAGCCTGCAATGACGCTTTTTTCCGTTCCCCGGGAAACCATAAAAGCATCCAGGCTTTTGTATACCGCATCAGGGAGGGGCATTCCTTTTTCAAAGGATAATTCTCCCATAAGTTCAAGGGGCTTATGAAATTTCAGGGGGTCTTCATGATCTTCCCTGACAAAGGCATTGAGCAGAACGCGATCCCCGCCTAAACAGGGAACGCTGAACCAGCCGGGGCTGAAGAGATCGGAATCCGGGTCAAGGCCTCTTTCGGCTTCCATGGACCGGTGGACCATATAATACCATTCCGGCTCATGATGGAATTCCCCCCTGGAAAGTGTCACCCCTAATGTCTTCCCGTTTGACAGGGAAAACTCAAAGCCTTTTTCATAGACCGTGACCGCTCCGGGCCAGTTTTTTTCCGGCCCCATATAGGCTTTGACCGGGTCATGGAAACACCGGTCCTCAATATCCGGGCGGATGATCAGGGTGATGCCTTTCTTGTCTTCGAGAAGAAATGGCGAATCCTTACCGGACAGGCTTCGCCGGACGATCAAACAGACCTGGTTTTCCTCGTGGTCAATGGACAGGTCCAATTCAAGGGCATAGTATTTGCCCTCGGATGTCGGGACACGGAACAGCCACCGGCCGCCATAATGGTATGAAAAGGTAAATCTTTCCAGGCAATCGGGCAGGAGTTCCCTGGAATAGCCCTGGAATATGGCCCAGATCCTGCACCGGGAAAGCACCATCCACCGGTTTTCCGGCATGGTTTTGTCCAGGTTGGCCGCCAAAAAGGCATCATAACGGCTGTCGAGCCTGCTCCACCAGGCTGCGGCCCTCATCATCCCCCCTTTTTTCGTGGTGCCCAATAATTTGAGGGAAGGGGTCCGGACAATCTCCTTCCGGGCAAAGGAAGAACTCATATAAAGGGATTCAAACGGAGCCAGGGACAGGATAAACACCTTTTCAACCCGTGTACCCCCAGGCTCAAACACCCTCAGGATGAGGGAGTATTCCTTATGCCGGCTCCCGGCTTCAAAGGGATGAAAGACCGCAAAAAAACCTTTTTTATCCGGTGTCGGAAGGCCTTCCCCATACCCCAGGGATGTTTTTGAGGCCCTGCTTTCATCCAGAATTTCAGCCCTGAATCCTGTCTTGCAGGTGATGAGAAGGAAAAAACCGGGCGGAACCATCAACTGGCGCCGTAAATCCCTTTCAAATTGGAATTCAATCACAGGGCATTCCTCTGAATTTTTATTCAGGGAACGGATGAACTCTGCCGGGTGTTCGGCAAATTCAAGGGCTTCTTTTTCAATATCAATATCGTTAATATGTCCGTATCCGTTGAATACCATGCGGATGGACAAGACCCTGGCTTTCAGTTTCTGAAGATAGACCCTTTCCGGGGTCTGGCTCTTCTCCCGGCGGCTCAGTTCAAGCTGTTTCAAGTCTTCCGGATCAGAGCTCAGGGCCAGGACTTCTCCCGGTGCAAGCCTGAAGATAAATCGGTCTCCTTCTTCTTCGGTTTTCACTGTGGTTCCGGAAATCAGATCCACCAGGAAAATCTCCTTAAACTCCGCATCCTCCCGGCTCCAGATCGCTTCCCCGGGATCAGTGCAATCCAGATTGACCAGAACCAGGAGCTTTTTACGGTACTCTTCATTATGACGCAGGAGAACCAGGCATTCGGAATGATTTTTCTGAATCAGGGAAAGCTTTGTGTGGGCAAAAAAAGTCGGGTGGTGTTTCAGGATCAGATTTAATTTTGCAATATCATCCACCTGGTTGATCTTATCCCCCCAGTTCAGGCTGGAGGACTCATGGACATCAATCTTATGGGTGGCAAACCATTCCACGCCGTTGGCAAATCCAAATCCGCCGCAGACCGAAAAAAGAGCGGAAAGGGCCGTCCTCATTTTTGCATATTGTTTTGAAACCGATGCCAGCCGGGTATTGTCATGGGTCTCGGCAAAATGAATCAGATTTCCGCAGGTATCTGAAATATCATGGACCAGGGGCAGATACCGGGAAATCTCTTCCCGGGTATAATTCTGGAATAATTCCGAATAGGCCCAGTTGAAATTGGCCCGGCTCAGCAGGGTTCGCGTGGTTGAAATGAGTCCGCCGAGCCCTTCCAGGAAAAAAAGGGCTTCCGGATATTCGGTCCTGACCTTGGCCACAATATATTCCCAGGCTTCCACCGGAACCATATACCCGGCATCGCACCTGAACCCGTCCACTCCCCTGTGGCACCAGAGCAAAAACACATCGGCCATGTATTTCCAGAGGTCGATATTGGTATAATCCAGTTTTGTAAGATCGGCCCAGACGGTTCCCCAGGCGCCGGGCGCTTCGATCCTGCCGTCATCCCCCCGGACCAGCCATTCCGGGTTGGTTTCATGGATGGACGCGGCCCAGCCGGTATGGTTGATGGCAATGTCCATAAAGAGATAGCCGTTATGGAAATGCACCATGTCGGCCAGTTCCATGAACTGTTCCAGGGGGGTGGCCGAAGGGTCGAATTCGGCCAGAGCCGGGTCCACTTCCGTAAAATTCAGGGCTGCATAGGGGCTGCCGAACCTTCCCATCCTGGCATAGGTAGTGGGGGTGGGATGGATGGGCAGAAGGTGCAGGACCCGGCACCCCAGGCGGGAAAAAATAAATTCCACTTCCCGCTTTAAATCCCTGAATTTTCCGGATTCCGGGATGACCGTATATCCCTTTGCATCCAGTTGTTTGATGATGGCCGACAAATCCTTATCTTCTCCGTCCCCGGATTTTGATTTACCGAACTGCCGGACAAAGGCGTTGTAAATGATATTGGCGCAGCAGGTGCCGGCAGGCTCCACATTGATAATGGAATTTCCGCCTTGCGGCCAGATGGGGACGGTGGTTTTTTCCGGGATAAAAAAACATTTGGCCTGGAAATATCCGGTCTGATGAAGGGGCAGGACAATCTGGAACATAAGATCGTCCTTTTGTTCCATTTCAATGTCGTACCAGGCTTCATCCAGCTTGATTTCATTTTTCTCAATGCGGGAAATGACTTCCCGTCTGGATACGGCTGCAGAACCGAGATTTGTCCTGACCCAGGCCCTGCCGGTCGCCTTTTTTGAAAGCATGAGTTCAAACCGGATGCAATCCCCGCCATACATGACCCGGGATTCTCCCGCGGCCGGTATCTGGATGACCGTGATATCCTTCATCATTTTTTCCAGCCGCCGATCAAATGCAGATGAAGGTGAAAAATCACCTGTCCCCCGCCCTTTTCCACATTGAACAAGAGCTTATATCCCGAGTCGTTGACCCCGCTCTGCCTTGCCATATCCCTTGCCGTCAGAAAAAGATGGGAGACAACGCCTTTATCCTCATCTTTCAGGTCATTGACACTCCTGATATGTCGTTTAGGCGCAATCAAGAGATGGACCGGTGCGGCAGGGTGAAGATCCTTGAAAACCACACAGGCATCATCTTCATATAAAAATTCAGCAGGCATCTCCCTGTTGATGATCTTGCAAAAAATACAGTCTTCCGGCATTCAGAACTCCTTATTATCCAACTGATTCATCATTTTTCATTGATTTTTTCCATTAGCCTTTCCATGGCTGTTGTGGCTTTTTCCTTCAGAAACACATCTGTGACCGAATAGGTGTATTCAGAGACAACGGGATTGATTTCAATGATTTTTGCGCCGTTTGCCCTGGCGGCGGGAGGTATCATATTGGCCGGGGCCACTGCTCCCGTGGTTCCGATCAGGATAAAGCAATCGGCGTTTTTGGTTTCATTGAATGAATGGGTCCGGGCAGGCTCCGGAATCGCCTCTCCAAAAAAAATCACATCCGGTTTCAAAACCTTACCGCATTTTCCGCATTCCGGCGGCAGGCAGGTGAGGTCAACCTCTGAAATCGTGTATTTTGCCCGGCAGCCAAGGCAGACCAATTTTTTCAAAGATCCGTGAAATTCATGGACGGTTCTGCTGCCGGCATCATAATGAAGATTGTCCACATTCTGTGTAATCACCGAACCGAGCAATCCCTTTGACTCCAGTTCCGCCAGAGCATAATGGGCACGGTTCGGCACAACCTTTCCGAAAAGATCATAAAAAATCTCCCGGATGACTTCCCAGGATGCTTTGGTATGGTTATAAAAATACCGGATGTCAAAGGTTTCGGGATCATATTTATTCCAGAGACCGTTTTCTCCCCGGAAGGGCGGGATGCCGCTTTCAACGGAAATACCGGCTCCTGTAAAGGCCACACAGCGTTTGGCGGATCTGATGATATCGGCCGCCTGTTGATAGGTATCAGACAAGATCCATCACCTCAAAGAGATTGGTCCACAGCTCTGCGATCAAGAGCTTATTGCGTAGAATATCCCCGCGGTTTAAAATAATTTTCACACATTCCGAAGACTGGAGGGCTGCCGTGAAAAGGGCGCAATAGGCAATATTCCCGGTTTTTGTTTCCACACCCTTTCCCTGTTTCCGGCTTTTTTCCCCATAGATCAGGGCATACCCCTTGTCTTCCGGATAAATAGTGGTAACCTGGCCGGTGACCCCGGCTATGGCGCCGGACACAATAGGAACCCCCGCTTTCTTTGCCGCATCCTGAAGCTTGAACCGGGTGTCAATGGAATCCAGGCAGTCCATGACTACATCGGACCCTTTTATGGTTTCATAAAGGGTCTTTTCATCCAGAAATTCAATGCGATGAATCACCTCAATCCCCGAGTTCACGGCTCTCACCCTGTTCCTTGCCGCTTCTGCCTTTGGAACCCCCATGAGCCGCTCTTCACACAATACCTGGCGGTTTAAATTACCGGCTTCGAACACATCCCCGTCCACCAGGATCAGCCTTCCGATGCCCACCCTGGCCAGCATTTCGCAAACTCCTCCGCCCAGGCCGCCCAGGCCGATAATGGCCACCGTGGAGGCCCCCAGTTTTTTCTGCTCTTCAGGGGAAAAGGTATTGAAATTGCGGTCATACCGTTCTTTAAATTCCATTGCTTATCCGCCTCCGACAGGCGGGAAGAGCCCTACCCTGTCTCCCTGTTTCAAAATATAGGTCCGGTCCTCACGCTTTCCATTTATAAAAATCAGCTTCACAAGCCCGTCCGGAATGCCCAGGTCCCGGACCAGTTTTTCTACGGTGGTATCCCCATGAATTTCAAAGCATTCATTGTTTTCCGGAAGATATCCGGATAAGGTCACAAACAGTCTGAGATCAATTTTGATCATTGTTTTTAAGTTTACTCTTTTTGTTTGTGCTGCTATTAAGATCAAAGATTATATGACATAAGTGAATTAATTTGTACATGAATTTAATGCAAAGAGGAAACTCATGGAACAGGGACATAAAACAAGCATGAATATTGAAAAAACGGCCCAGGCGCTTTCCGCCTTTGCCATTGACCGGACCGATTTAAAAGAACTTCTGGTCGCCATTCCTGCCGATTCCGGCCTGAATATGACCACCATCGAATATGAACTTCAATTGCTTAAAATTCTCAGTGTGGGATGGGCCCTTTCCTTTTTCATGCCGACTGCGGACAAAAACAAAGGACCGCTGACCCAGATCTTCTGGGAAAATATCAGGGAGATTTCCGGCAATATTTCCAGTTTGACACAGACCACCACAGGCAAATCCGTTGATTATTTCAACATCCTGAAAGAACGGCTCGATACCTATCTTCATGCCATCCAGAACAACCCGGAAACATCGCAAAACCCTGCCGTTATAATGGGACCCGCCTTTGCAACACTCTGTTGCTCTGAAAACAACCCAGTGGCCATCCTCTTTGGAACAAAAATGTTTACCCTGACCCTGGGGGCCGTCAAAGAATATTTAAATAGCATCACCATTGATGATATCAAACTGAATTAATACAAGGAGACTGTTTCATGAAAAAACAATACTGGATGATCCTCGTTCTTTTCCTATTGCTGGGATGCGCCACTCCCGGCCAGAAATTTATCACCATTTCCTATACGGCGGATCACGAAAAGACCCAGGCCGGGGTCATGGGTCTGGCCCCGTTTAAAGACAACAGAACGGACAGGAACGGCGGATACGTGGGATACCGGCTCCTCATGGACCGAAGCCAGGAAACCTATTTTGTCCAGGGCATGAACCTTGCGGACACCCTCAATAAAGCCCTAGGAGATTATTTCCGGCAAACAGGGTTTGAGGTCATCCCCATGACAGCCTGGGAACTCTCCCCCGATGGCGTAAAGGATAGCATCGGCGGATTTGAACAGATTGTAGCGGGACAGATCAACACATTTGAATGCCGGGCCAAAAAAATGGGGGCCACCACCGATATGGTTCTTGAAATCGATCTCACCCTGTTCATCGGGAAACAAACCAACGGTGATCAATTGAAAACCATACCCATTTCTCTGACCCTTGAAAGAACGGAGATAACCTTTACACCGGAAAAGCTTGAACGCTTTGTCAACCAGTCCATGGAAGAGGTCATTCAAAAGGCCCTGCAACAGTAGCCGCGATTCCGTCTGTCGGAACATTCATTTATAAGGCTGGAAGAATGACCAAAACAAGACCTGACCATGATTTTCTAAACCCTGGGGTTATCCTCAAGGCAATTATATACGCCAATATCTTCATGTATGTCGTCAGCCTGATCTATAGCGGCAGGAATATGGTCTTCAGCCTGAACCCCTTCTACACCCTGACCCCGTCCATGGATGTCTTGAATTTCCTGGGGGCTTCCGGCCGTCTGCCCATTGTCAAATTTGAAGCCTGGTGGTCCCTGATTACGGCCAACTGGCTTCACGGCGGACTTCTCCACATCATCTTCAATATGCTGGCCCTGCGCACCGTGGCTCCGCTGGTGATGCAGGAATTCGGCGTGTGCCGGATGTTTTCCATCTATACCCTCACGGGGATGACAGGTTTTCTCCTGTCCTATATGGGCAACGTCTATCTGACCATCGGCGCATCCTCCGGGCTTTGCGGGCTGATCGGCGCCCTGCTGTTTTTCGGTAAATCCAGGGGCGGGACCTGGGGTAAACTGGTTTACAAGCAAACCACAGGCTGGGTGATCAGCCTTATCGTCATCGGATTCTTAATGCCCAATATCAACAATTACAGCCACGCCGGAGGACTCGTTTCCGGCATCTTTTTCGGCTGGGTCATGGGATATGCTGAAAAGCGGAAGGAAAACCGTTTTGACCAATCCCTCGCCCTTATCCTCTTCGGCATCACCCTGTGGCTCCTGGCAAGATCCGTTATCAAAGGGTTTTTCCTGATTTTCACCTGATTTCCCGAGAGCTTTGCCTCTTGGCTGACCGGGCTGGCAAACGGAATTTTACACAAATTTTACACTGCCTCCTTGTAATCGGGCAGGTTCTCCATTATATCAGCCCATATGAAAAAAATGACCGGAAAAACAGCCGTTGTCGCCATGGCCGGGGTCTTCCCCCAGGCCGGAAACACAAAAATTTTCCTGGACCATATCCTTCATAAAAAAAACTGCATCATCCAGGTTCCGAATCATCGATGGGCAGGGCCGGTTCAGGACTTTGTCTCCAACACCCCGCTTCCGGACAAGGCCGTTTCAGACAAAGCAGGACTCATTGAAAATTTTGATTTTGATCCCTCGGGCTTTCTTATGGATCAGGGCCTTCTTTCCCTGCTTGATCCGGTCCATCAACTGGTTCTCCATGCCGGCCGGGAGGCTTTTTTGCAATGCCGGCACACAAAAGCGGACAAACAGCGAACCGGGGTGATTCTTGCCGCCATTGCCCTTCCCACGGACCGGTCCTCGGATTTTTCCCGGCAGCTTCTTTGTGAGAAAACCTATAAGGTCCCCGGCCCGGAAGATTTTTTAAATACCGGCATGGTCTTTCTTCCCGCCGCCATCCTGGCAAGGGCCATGGGGTTTGAAGCCGGGTGCTTCACCCTGGATGCGGCCTGTGCCTCCTCCCTTTTTGCCGTCAAGCTGGCCTGTGAACACCTGCAGTTGGGAAAAGCGGATATCATGGTGGCCGGCGGCGTTTCCAGACCCGATGCCCTGTATACCCAGATCGGGTTTACCCAACTCCAGGCCCTGTCGCCCTCGGGCCGGTGCGCCGCCTTTGACAAGACCGCCGACGGGCTGGTGGTGGGCGAGGGCACCGGTGTTGTGGTCCTGAAACGGCTGGAAGACGCCCTCGCCTCCAGTGATACCATCCATGCCGTGATCACGGGGGCCGGGGTATCCAATGATATCGAGGGCACCCTGGTGGGACCGGCCTCGGAAGGCCAGGTGAGGGCCATGATCCAGGCCTATGAACAGGCAAAATGGTCCCCGTCCGACATCCAGTACATGGAATGCCACGGCTCCGGCACCCCTGTGGGGGATGCGGTTGAACTTGCCAGCATCCATGAACTTTACCGTATTTCCGGCTGTTCCAGTGCCCCTCTTTCCATAGGCTCCGTAAAATCCATGATCGGCCATCTTCTGACTGCTGCCGGAGCTGCAGGCTTCATCAAAACCCTGCTGTCCATGAACCGGGGCATCCTGCCGCCCTCCCTGAATTTCACCGCTCCCCCGGCCCAAAGCCCCTTAAACCATTCCCCAGTCCGGGTTCAAACCGAGGCTGAAGAATGGAAGCCCGCAGGCCCCGGCATTCCCCGGAGGGCCGCCGTCAGCGCCTTTGGATTCGGCGGCATCAATGCCCACCTCCTCATTGAAGAATACAAGGTTAAAGAATACAGGCCCCCTTCCCGGCCCGGGATTAAAAATATACCGCCACCGCAAAAGACAGAAAGGGTTCAACCAGTTCCCTGCGCCGTCATCGGCATGGGAACCCTTTTAAAGGACTGCGATTCCCTTTCCGGTTTCACGGACCTCGTCTTTGGCAAAAAACAATTGACCCCGGAATTTCCCGGAGCCCGGTGGAGAAGGAACGATGCCGTCCCGGAAAAAAAAGGCTTTTTCCTGGATGAGTTTTCAATGGATTATGGGGAATTCCACATCCCTCCCCTTCAGATGGAAGATATCCTGCCCCAGCACCTCCTTTTGCTTAAGGCTGCCAAAGGAGCCCTCGAAGATGCGGGCATCAGTCCCAGACCCCTGGATGGGGAACCACCCCGGCATGGCATGGGGTGCGCCGTGGGCATTGAATTTGATTATGGGGCCACGGATTTTCATTTGAGATGGACCGCCGGGCCGGTCCATGAAAAAATCAAGGACCGGCTCTCTCCTGCCCTGACCTTTAACCGGACCCTGGGCGCCCTGGGCGGCATCGTGGCCTCCCGTGTGGCCAGGGAATTCAAGCTCGGCGGCCCCTGTTTCACGCTTTCCTCCGGCACCGATTCCGGCATGAAAACCATTGAAACGGCGGTTTATTCCCTCAGCAGCCATGAAACCGATGTCTTTCTCTGCGCCTGTGTGGATCTTGCCGGGGATATCCGGCAATTTGCCCTTCATGATGCGGCAAAACCCCATTCCGAAGATATTCTGCCGTCTGAAGGGGCGGCGGCCCTTGTTTTAAAACGCCTTGACCGGGCCATCCTGGACAAGGACCGGATTTACGGGGTGATCACCGGTATTTCAGGCGCTTCGGGCGGACCCCTCCCCGGAGAAACGCACCCTGGCCCCGGAGCCCTGGAATCCCTTTACCTCCGGTCTCTGGAAACCGCACTGGCGAATTCAAACACCGGTCTCTCAGACATCAGCCTTTATGAAACTGCATCCTCGGGGGTCCTGGATCATGACAGGGCTGAAACCAAAGCTTTCAACACCCTTTTCCCCGGGTCTTCCTTTCCGGATTTTTCCATTACCTCCACGGCTTCCATCATTGGGAATACCGGGGCGGCGGCTTCCCTGTTTTCGGTCATAAAAACCGCCCTAGGCCTTTATCACCAGGGACTGCCGCAAAAAGCCTGTGTCGCTTCCGTCTCCCTGGCCGGCACCGCGTCCCATGCCGTTCTTGAAGCCTATAAGGGTCAACAACCCCCAATTAAACGTCCGTTTCAATCCGATATTCATCAGGACTCCCTTGCAGCGTCCCGGAAAAGGATGGTTCTGAAAACCAGCAGGGGGCCGGTTCCCAATGATATGTTCCCTGGAATCCGAAAACTCTCAGCCCCTCCTGAACTGGTTCCAGGCCCGGATCTCGGATTTCATCCCGGCCTCGCCTTCCCAGGAAATCCTGAAACTGCTGTTGCCCATGAAAAATTCCTGGAATTTTCAAAACAGAATATGCTGGAAATGGAAAAACAGTTTAAGGCCCTGACCCGTCTTGCAGGTCAGGTAATTCAAAACCCGGATGGGATAAACGGCAAAGAGGAGCCATCGGCCCCGCTCCCCTTTCTCGACCGGGAAGACTGTCTTGAATATGCTGTGGGAAAGGCCGGCAAGGTCCTGGGCGAGTCCTTTGACATCATCGACACCTATCCGGTGAGGGTCAGGCTTCCGGCCGAACCCCTGATGCTGGTGGACAGGATCATGGAGATCCAGGGGAAAATGCTTTCCCTGACCTCGGGAAGCATCGTCACCCAGCACGATGTCAAGGAAGGGGCCTGGTACCTGGACGGCGGCAAGGCCCCGGTGTCCATTTCCATTGAAGCAGGCCAGGCCGACCTCTTTCTCTGTGCCTGGCTGGGCATCGACCATGTGGTCAAAGGCAAAAGAAAATACCGGCTCCTGGATGCCCGGGTGACCTTTCACCGGACCCTGCCCGAACCCGGAGAGACCATTGAATATCATATTGAAATTGACCGGTTCTTAAAGCAAGGAGACGTTTACCTGTTCTTTTTCCATTATAAAGGCTATATTGGCAACCAGCTCCTGATTTCCATGAGGGACGGATGCGCCGGTTTTTTTACGGAAGCCGAGGTTGAAAATTCAGGCGGGATTATCCTGAAAAAAGAAGATCTGGAAAAAACATCTCTCCTGCCTGAAATTTCCCCATTGGTCCCGGTGTTGAAGACCGGGTTTTCCGAGGATCAGGTCCATGCCCTGCGGTCCGGTGATCTGGAGCTTGCCTTTGGACCTGAGTTTAAGGGCAGACGCCTCGGAACCAACCTTTTTCTTCCCGGCGGCCGGATGCACCTCATTGACCGGGTCCTGGAATTTGACCCTAAAGGCGGCCGGTTCGGCCTCGGCTCCATCGTTGCCGAAGCCGACATCCATCCGGAGGAGTGGTTTTTAACCTGTCATTTTATCGATGATCCGGTCATGCCCGGCACCCTCATGTATGAATGCTGCGCCCATGCCCTAAGGATCTTCACCCAGAGGATGGGCTGGGTGAGTGACCGGGAGGATGTATATTATGATATTCTCCCGGGCAATGAAAGCGATCTGAAATGCCGGGGACCTGTGACGCCCGAGACAAAAAAGGCCCGGTATGAGCTCGACATCAAAAAAATGGCCTATGGGCCTGAACCCTATGTCCTGGCCGATGCCCACATGTTTTCCGATGATTTGAGGATCGTTCTTTACCGGAATATGGGCATGAAACTGGTGGGCCTGACCCAGGATGACCTGGAATCTTTCTGGAGACGCAAATGAAATATTCACGAGTATTTATTGAATCCTTTGGATATGAACTCCCTTCCCAGGTGGTCACCACCGCAGAACTGGAAAAAAAACTTCTGCCCTTTTATCGGGCCGTCGGATTTGCGCCGGGCCAACTGGAAGCCTTGACCGGCATCCGGGAGCGGCGGTACTGGGACAGGGATCATACCCTGGCCGAACATGCGGCCATTGCCGGGCAAAGGGCCCTGGATGAAGCCGAGATCTCTCCGGACCAGATTGGCGCCCTGGCCTATTGCGGGGTCTGCCAGGACGGGTTTGAGCCGGCCACGTCCTGTGCCGTTGCCGACCGCCTGAACCTGGGAGAAAAAGCCCATGTATTTGATGTGAAAAGCGCCTGTCTGGGCATGATCACGGGCATGGTCCAGATTGCCAATGAAATCGAGCTGGGCAATATCAAGGCCGGTCTGGTGGTGTCCTGTGAAACGGCCCGGCAGATCGTGGATGCCACCATTGATGAAATCAACGCCCATAACAGCATTGATTTTTACAAAGACACCATTGCCACCATGACCGGCGGCTCCGGCGCCGCCGCCGTCCTTCTCACCGACGGCACCCTGGGCAACCCGGACAATCGCAAACATGCCCTGAAAGGCGGGGTGGTGAGAAATGCCGTTCAACATTATGATCTCTGCCGTTGGGGATTTGAAGACACGGGCATGCCCACCCATTCCCGGGTCATCATGAGAACCAGGGCCCAGGACGTTCTGGAGCAGGGTGTGGTCCTGGCGCAGAAAACCTTTATGGCGTTTAAAAGAGAATTCCATCTGTCGGACCATGAGCCGGATAAATTTATCGGCCATCAGGTCGGGGCCACGCACCACCAGAAATTCTACCAGGCCCTGAACCAGGACATAAAAAAGGATTTCTGCACCTTTCCCTTCCTCGGGAACATCGGTACGGTCTCCCTTCCCATTACCGCCGCCATTGCCGATGAAAGAGGCTTTTTAAGCCCCGAAGACCTGGTGGCCTTCATCGGTGTGGGATCCGGCCTGAACTGCTATATCCTGGGTGTCCGATGGTAGAAAAATCCATCAACGGAACCCTGACTTCCACCCGGGCCTTTGCGGAACTGTATCCCTTTGAATCAAAATTCATGGATATCGGAGGACATGCGCTTCATTATGTGGATGAAGGCCGGGGAAAACCCGTGGTCATGGTCCACGGCAATCCCACCTGGTCCTTTTATTTTAGAAATCTCATCGCCGGCCTATCCAAAAATTTCCGGGCCATTGCCCCGGACCATATCGGGTGCGGCTTTTCCGACAAACCCGATGCCAAGGCCTATGCCTATACCCTTGAATCCAGGGTCAGGGATCTTGAATCCTTTGTCAATGGGCTGAATATTACGGAAAAGATAAATCTTGTGGTCCACGACTGGGGGGGTATGATCGGCCTTGCCTTTGCCGTGCGACACCCTGAAATGGTCGATAAAATCATTATCACCAATACCTCCGGGTTTTTCCTGCCCCAAGAAAAAACTTTTCCCTTTCTTTTAAGGCTTATCAAAGGCCTTCCTCTTTTAGCAGTCCCGGCCGTTCTCGGATTTAATGCCTTTGCCCGGGGAGCCCTTTATCTTGCCAGTGAAAAAAAATTACCCCACAAGGTGAAGACCGGCCTTATGGAACCTTATAATTCCTGGAAAAACCGGATCGCCACCTTAAAATTTGTCCAGGACATACCGATATGTGAAAAAGATCAGAGTTATGCCCTTGTGGACCATGTGGACCGACATTTACATCTGTTGTCCGGATCAGACCTCCTGTTTTTATGGGGGGCAAGGGATTTTGTATTTGACCTGACCTTTTTAAATGAGTTCAAACGCCGGTTTCCACGGGCGGAAACCCATGTATTCCATGATGCAGGCCATTATCTGTTTGAAGACAAACCCACAGAAACCCTGGGTCTGATCAATGCCTTTTTAACACGATAGGGCTTTTCAGGATGCGGGTCTTCAGCCGGGTTAAGGGATGAAACAATATGCTTAAATTTTTGAAAAAGAAGAAAAAGGACGGCGGGGAAACAGAATCTTCAGATCCAAAACCTGAAGAAAAACCGGATAAAAAGGATAAGGGGAAAAAGGGGTCCCAGACCGAGCCCGGTGGCCCGGCCCTTGATGAAAAAAAACCTGAAAAGAAAAAAAGAAAACCGATCCCAAAAAAACTGATTTTTGTTGTTTTTCTCATCCTATTGGCTCTGGGAGCCTCCTCTTTTCTGGTCTATCGCCTGTATTTTGCACCCAAGGACCCTGAATCCCTGAAAGCGGTGTATCAAAAAACGGAATTAAAGCATGTCAACCTTCCGGAAGAAATGATCCGGTTCTGTTTTGATCATTTCCCGGACCTCTATGCCGCCCTTTTGACCTGCAACTCTCAAATCATTCTAATGGACAAGGAGATTGCAAGGATCGACGGGATTGCAAAACAATATCCGGAACAAGGAAAAATTGCAGAAAAGGAAAAAGCGGTCTGGGAAAAAGCAAAAATAAATCTGCAAAAAGGCTTTTTAAAAATTGAAAAACCGGTTA
>CAZAHK010000046.1:0-23704 GCA_964484555.1 uncultured Desulfobacula sp. | reverse complement strand
AATTTTTTATGGAAAAAATTTTAATTAAAAAAGGAGGGGGTGGGCAAGGGGGGGGGGGGGGATCCAAACATATCTATCATCGTTTTGAACCAAAAAAGATGGTAATTTCAGAAAAGCGTCTTAACGGGTCTTTGACCCGTATCCGTGCTTTCAGCACCTGAGTTAAACCCGGAACATGTCACTGCAAAGTAGCTCGGAACCAAAAAACTCTGCTTTTCCTATAATCTTTGAGCGGTTCACATTATTGGAGACTTTGGAAAGGCTTCCAAATATTGTATAGTTATGCTATCAATAAAGTGATAAGTCGGCTGAGGAATGTTTATCAATAGAATGGACAAAAAATGAAAAACGAGAGCAAAAATAAGCCAGACCTACCGCAGATGAGCCCCTACATTTTTACGATTTTATTAATTGGGTTCGGTTTATGGTGCTTTTGGGACGGTTGGATTACAAAAGACCCCGAAATGCTGAAACATGCAAATTTTAATCGGCTGTTAAGTGCGATCCTGCTTCCCTGGGGCATTTATGATTTTTTGAAACTGAGAAAAAAACAAAAAGACAAGAAAGAAACAGAAAATAAATAATGGACAAGACCCTTTTAAAGGAAATACAAAAACGCCGGACCTTCGCCATCATCAGCCATCCCGATGCAGGCAAGACCACCCTTACCGAAAAGCTCCTCTTGTTTGGCGGGGCCATTCAGCAGGCAGGGGCTGTCAAATCCAGAAAAATTGCCAAAGCGGCCACCAGCGATTTTCTGGCCATTGAGCAGGAAAGGGGCATCAGTGTTTCTTCTGCCGTCATGAAATTTAATTATAAGGACTATGAGATCAATCTTCTCGACACACCGGGACACAAGGATTTTTCCGAGGATACCTATAGGGTGCTGACGGCGGTGGATTGCGCCGTCATGATCATCGACAATGCCAAGGGCGTCGAACCCCAGACAGAAAAGCTCATGGAAGTTTGTCGGATGAGAAATACCCCCATCATCACCTTTATTAACAAGCTGGACCGGGAAGGCCTGGATCCTCTTGATATTTTTGCGGATATTGAAAACAAACTCCAGATTGACTGTATCCCTTTGACTTGGCCCATCGGCATGGGCAAGCGGTTTAAAGGGGTTTATAATCTTGAGAAAAAAGAATTTGGAATTTTTTCCCCAGGATATACACCCAAAGACGATGACGGGATATTGATTAATGATTTGTCTGACCCGCGTTTAAACGAACTGATTTCCGAAAGCCAGGCCGACCAGCTCAGAAATGATGTGGATCTGATTTCCGGTGCCTGCGAGCCTTTTGATATGAACCTGTATCTGAACGGGACCCAGACCCCGGTGTTTTTCGGGTCTGCCATTAATAATTTCGGAGTCAGGGAAATGCTGGACGCCTTTGTGATGATTGCACCGCCTCCCGGAAAAAGGCAGGCCGATACCCGGCAGGTGGAGCCCCATGAAACGGATTTTTCAGGATTCACCTTTAAAATCCAGGCCAATATGGACCCGGAGCATCGAGACCGAATTGCTTTTTTCAGGATCTGTTCCGGAAAATTCACCAAGGGCATGAAGGTCCGGCACCACAGGATCGGAAAAGAGATCAAATTATCCAATGCCACTATTTTCATGGCCCAGGAGCGAAACAATGTCGAGGAAGCCTGGCCTGGAGATATTATCGGAATCCATAACCACGGCACCATCAAAATCGGAGATACCTTTACGACAAAGGAGCCTTTGAAATTTTTAGGCATCCCCAATTTTGCCCCGGAGCATTTCCGGCGGGTGATTCTAAAGGATCCTTTAAAGGCCAAATCTCTTCAAAAAGGTCTGATCCAACTGGCAGAAGAGGGCACCATCCAGGTGTTCCGGCCCCTGACCGGGAATATGCACGTCATCGGAGCCGTGGGCGTGCTTCAGTTTGAAGTGACCATGGCCAGGCTCAAGGCGGAATATTCGGTGAATGCCACCTATGAAACTATTGACCTGTCTGTTGCCCGATGGGTCACCTGTGAGGATGAAAAAATGTTAAGGGAGTTTAAGAAAAAGAATGAGTCCCGGCTGGCTCTGGATTCCGAAGACTGGCTGACATTTCTCACCACCAGCGAATATCAGCTTGGATTTACCATGGAAGACTGGCCTCAAATTAAATTTCATAAAACCCGGGAACATAATTGATATTGCTCTTTTATTATTTGAACTGAATTGCGGAAAACCTCAATTGGCATTCTGATCCTAATTATTCGTAATCATTGAAAATATAATAAATATTATTTTTTACTATTGATTAAGCCTGTAATTCTTGTTAGGTTTTCATTCTTAAAATTTGATTGCAGGATGGTTTGGTCCATGACAGGATTGCAACAAATCAGTGGGATGGTGCTTAATAACAGTATTTTAAAGGAAAAACAAATGACGGAACATCGAATTCACAATTTCAATGCAGGACCTGCTGCATTACCCTTGCAGGTTCTGGAAGAAATACAGGCTAATTTTTTAAATTTTGATCATTCAGGCATGTCCATCACGGAAATCAGTCACCGGTCTTCTTATTTTGACAAGGTAATCAATGACGCCGTGGAAAGGGCAAAACGGCTTTTGAAACTGGATGACCGTTACCATGTGCTGTTCTTGCAGGGCGGCGCCTCCCTGCAGTTTGCCATGGTTCCCATGAATTTTTTAAACGGGAATGATTCGGCAGACTATGTTAATACCGGGACCTGGGCCGGCAAGGCCATCAAGGAAGCCCAGATTCTCAAGAAAAATCATCGGGTGGCGGCATCCTCAGAAGACAAGGATTTTTCCTATATTCCCAAGGAAATCCAATTTTCAGAAGGGGCAAAATATGTCCATCTGACCTCTAACAATACCATCAAGGGCACCCAGTATTATGAATTTCCGGATACCAAGGGCATTCCCATTGTCTGCGACATGTCTTCGGATATTTTTTCAAGGCCCCTGGATATGGAAAAATTCGGAATGATCTATGCCGGGGCCCAGAAAAATCTGGGGCCCTCCGGAACCTGCCTGGTCATCATCCGTCAGGATATGCTGGATATGGAAAACAAGGATCTGCCCACCATGTTAAGATATTCCACCCATGCCTCCAAGAATTCCATGTACAATACCCCACCCTGCTTCGGAATTTATACCATTGATCTGGTATTGAAATGGATAGAAGAAGAAATCGGAGGCCTTGAAAAAATGGAGGCCCATAATATAAAGAAGGCGGATACCTTGTATGATTACATGGATTCCGGCAGCTTTTACCGGCCCACGGCAGAAAAATATTCAAGATCCCTCATGAATGTGACCTTCAGGCTGCCTACCGAAGACCTGGAGAAAAAATTCATCGCCCAGGCCACTGAAAAAGGAATGGGCGGGCTCAAGGGGCACCGGTCCGTGGGCGGATGCAGGGCTTCCATCTACAATGCCGTCGGTATGGAAAGCATAAACGCCCTGGTTCAATTTATGGAATCATTTGAAAAGGAGAACAAATAATGAAGGTTCTGGTCAGCGATAAAATGGATGACGAAGGCATTGATATATTCAAAAAACAGGAAGGCATTGAACTGGATGTCATCACCGGGCTGAGCCCGGACGGATTAAAGGAAATCATCGGGAAATATGACGGCCTTGCCATCCGGAGCGCCACCAAAGTGACCAAAGACATTCTTGATTCGGCAACCAATCTGAAAGTCATTGCCAGGGCCGGCATCGGTCTGGATAATGTGGATATCCCGGAGGCCACCAAAAAAGGGGTGGCCGTCATGAACACCCCCGGCGGCAATACCGTAACCACGGCCGAACATGCCATTGCCATGATGATGGCCCTGACCCGGCATATCCCCCGGGGAACCCAGTCCATGAAAGAGGGCCGCTGGGAGAAGAAAAACCTGGAAGGCCGGGAAATCCGCAATAAAACTCTGGGTGTACTGGGATTCGGAAATATCGGTTCCATTGCGGCCGGCCTTGGAAAAGGATTGAAAATGAAGGTCATTGTCTTTGATCCCAATATTTCTTCCGAGCATATTGAAAAGGAAGGGTTTGAATACGTCACCCTGGAGGACTTATTCAAGCGGTCCGATTATATCACCATCCATGTTCCCAAAATGGAAGCCACTGTGAATCTCCTTAATGCCGGGGCTTTTGCAAAGATGAAAGACGGGGTCATGGTCATCAATTGCGCCAGGGGAGGGATCATTGATGAGGCGGCCCTGTATGATGCCGTCAAATCCGGCAAAGTGGCCGGAGCTGCTCTGGATGTATTTGCAACGGAACCTCCGGGAGAACATCCCCTGCTGACCCTGGACCAGGTGATTGCCACCCCCCACCTGGGTGCATCCACCAAAGAGGCCCAGACCAATGTGGCTGTGGCCGCCGCCAACCAGATTATTGCCTATCTGCTCCATGATACCGTCATGAATGCGGTCAATGTTCCCTCAGTGACCGGTGAAGTCTTGAAACAATTGAAACCCTTTTTGTATCTTGCCGACAAAATGGGCATCATGCAGGGGCAGATGACCAAGAGCGGGGTTAAATCCGTGGATATCGAATATATCGGCCAATTCCCGGACCTGGATCTGAAACCCATCACCATCACCGCCATCAAGGGGTTGCTGTCCCAGTTTGTTCAGCATGAAGTCAATTCCGTAAACGCCATTTCCCTTGCCAATGGGCTTGGAATCAAAATTTCCGAATCCACGTCAAAAGAATCCGGCAATTTCCTGAACCTCATCCGGATCACCCTGGTTTCCGAAGAACAGACCAATGTCTTGGAAGGAACGATTTTCGGCAAGGACGACGCCAGGATCGTGAGGATCAATAAATTCAGGCTGGAAGTCATCCCCGAGGGCTATCTGGCCCTGATCCATAATGTGGACAAACCCGGTTCCATCGGTTCCATGGGTGTCACCCTGGGAAAACACAATATTAATATTTCCCGGATGACCGTCGGCAGGGAAGATGAGGGAGATCGAAATATTATCTTCCTGAGCACGGACACCCCGGTTCCTCCCGAAGTGATAAAAGAGATTGAATCGCTGCCCCTGGTCGTCAGCATGACAACCTTTAATTTGTAGTTACCATTCACAGGGCCTCCAATTCGTTTTACGGCGTTTGGGGGCCCTTTTTTATGAAGGCGTATCGTGAACCTGGTCCTTTTAGACAAAAAAGATTTTGTGGATCATGAGACCGTGGTTTTGAAGGGGAGGCGGCTCACCCATTTGTTGTCCGTCAACAGGGTCCGTGAACGGGACAGCCTGGTTTGCGGCCTTTTAAATGGTAAAATCGGAACCGGGACAATCACAAAACAGACTGAAGATTTTCTTGAGATGAGGATTGAACTGAATCAGGACCCGCCGAAACCTTTGCCCCTGACCCTGGTGCTGGCTCTGCCCCGGCCCAAGATGCTGAAACGGATCATCGAGGCTGTCACCACCCTTGGCGTTAAACATATTCATCTCATCAATTCCTGGCGGGTGGAAAAAACCTATTGGCAAAGTCCGCTGTTGAAAATAGAAGAACTTCGGAAATATATGTTTTTGGGACTGGAACAGGGCCGGGATACAATCCTGCCCCGGATAAGTCTCCACAGATTTTTTACAAAATTCGTCACAGAAGACCTTCCCTCTATTTCAAACGATAGCCTGAAGATTGCGGCCCACCCCAAAGCCGGCCGCATCTGTCCTTCAGGCGTCAACACGGAAACAACCCTTATCATCGGCCCTGAAGGCGGGTTCATTGATATTGAGATGGAGACCCTTACAAAGCAGGGGTTTTTATCCTGCCACATCGGACCGAGAATATTAAGAGTCGAAACCGCCGTCACCTTTCTGATCGCAAGGTTGTTCGGATAATTTCTATTTTAAATTTTGATGCATCGTGTCAATATTAGGCTTTCAACCATCCAATACATTCGAAATAAAGGAAACTAAGAAATGAAAAATGAAAAGAAAACCGATATGGAGAGACAGATAGCCTTTGACAGCCTGCCTCCGAATATCAGGGAAAATATGACGGAAGAAGAAAAGCAGCTTTTCCTTCAAGCCGAGGAATGGCCGGAATCCCTCTTTGATAAGCTGGATGAATTTATCGTCAAAGATTAAAATTGACAGCGGCCTGTGCAGGTTCTAAGATATAGGGGCAATTGCTCTGATAAGAGGTCAACCATGCCCCGAACACCTGAAGACAAGATTGATTTTGAAAAATATGCCAAATATGCCCAGATCCTTGAAAAAACAAAGTGGGCCGAAGAATTTTCCTGGCATCATATTCGAAAAATCTGCCATTATATTCATCCCGTTATGGCTAAAAAAGGAGCGGTGATATTTAAGGAGGGAGATAAAGAAGAGACCTTCGGGATCATTGTAAAAGGGTCCATTGATATCCTAAAACAAGGGGAACAGGAAAACCGTAAGGTTGCAACCTTGCAAAGCTCCCAAACCTTTGGAGAAATGGCCCTGCTGGATGGAGAACCCAGATCTGCAACCGGGGTTGCGGCGGAAGATTCCGTTATTTTTTTTATTTCCAAAAAAAACTTGATGGACATTGCAAACGACCATCCCAAACTGGGTTTTCAGATGATATGGAAAATTTCCAAATCATTGAGCCGGCATCTGAGAAACACCACTGGAAAACTGGTGGATTATATGGGACACTGATTCATTCCGGTTCAGGATATTTTCAAGATTGAGGCATGCTTTGTGATTTTATTGGATGACATTTTTAAAAGGCCTAAAGATTTTGAAGGAATCATCAAGGCCATTGATCTGGGTTTGGTTTAGAACTCCTCACAGATCTGAACCCTGTTTTTTAGCCTCAAGGGTTTCCCATCTTTCGTAAAGCGCCTGAACCCGTTCCTGTGCATCTTTGAGCAGAGAACAAAAATGGTTCATTTTGTCCATACTGTTGATCACCTCACTCTCCTGCAATTTGCCGGAGATTTCTTCAACTTCGGTTTCTGCGGCCAGGATTTTTTCTTCAATATGATCCAGTTCAAATTTATCCTTAAATGAAAAACCAATCACCTTAGACTGTTTTTTCTTTTCAGGTTTTTTATTTTTTTCAGGCTTTTCCTGAATCGTTTCCCGGTGTTTAATCACCTGATCAAAATTAGCAAAAAAATGGCCGCCCGACTTAGGGTCCAGATAAAGTATCCGGTGGCAGACCTTGTCCATGAGATAGCGGTCATGGGATACAATGACAACGGCGCCTGCAAATTGCCGGATGCTTTCTTCAAGGACTTCCAGAGACAAGATATCAAGGTCGTTGGTGGGTTCGTCCAGAAGCAGAACATCACAGGGGGTCAGCATGATATTGGCCAGAAGGATGCGTGCCTTTTCTCCGCCGGAAAGCTTTTTGACCGGCATATCCAGTTGATCCGGCATGAAGAGAAAGCGCTTGGCCCAGGTCACAATATGGATACTGGTGCCCTTATAATTCACACTGTCGCCGCCAGCCGGATTCAATGCCTCTTTCAACGTTAATTCAGGATTCAGTTTTGAACGATTCTGATCAAATACGGCCAGTTTTAATTCCTGGACCCATTCGACTTTCCCTTCATCCGGTAGAATCTTTTTTTCAAGAATCGATAAAAAAGTGGATTTTCCTGTGCCGTTTTCTCCCACCACCCCCAGAACGAATTTCGGGCCTAGTTCAAAGGTAAGATTGGAAAACAAGGGCTTGCCGTTGATGATCTTTTGTAATTGCCAGGCCCTTAAAAGTAATTTTGTCCGGCGGCCCGTGGAATCAAAATCAATATCAAGGGTTGCCAAAGCTTTGTTTCTTTCCTTTACGGCATATAATTCCATCCTGAGATTCCGGGCCTGTTCAATCCTGTATTTGGCTTTTGTACTTCTGGCCTTTGCCCCTTGCCTGAGCCATTCATCTTCCCTTCTCATCTTGCCGGCCAGAGAAACCTGTTGTTTTTCCTGGGCCAGGAGAAAATTTTGCCGTTCTTTTTCAAAGGTTTTATACGGGCCCTGAATTTTAAAATATCCGGACGGATAATACTGCCCGATTTCCATGATATGGTAACAGGTATTTTCAAGGAAAGACCGGTCGTGACTGACCGCAATAAAGGAAAACCGGGCTGCTTTTAAGGTTTCTTCCAGCCATAAAATCCCGGTAATGTCCAGATGATTGGTGGGTTCGTCCAATAATAGAAGGTCCGGCTGCCGGCAGAGGGCCCGGGTAATGGCCAGTTTTTTCTTCCACCCGCCGGATAATTCCGAAACCCTCAGTTGCGGGTCTGGGAATCCGGTCGTGCCCAAGGCTTTTTGAACAATCCGGTGGTTTTCTTTTTCATCAAGGGAATTTTCTTTTAAACCATCATACAGATGCTCTTCAATGGTTCGGTCCGGATTCAACCGGTCCTCCTGGGGAAGATAAGCAATTCTCAAGCCGGTTTTGGTGATCAATTCACCCGTATCCGGTTGAATTTCTCCTCCGATCAATTTTAACAGGGTGGATTTCCCGGACCCGTTCATGCCGATGAGACCCAGCTTCTCGTTTAATTTAAACTCAAAGGAAAGGTCCTGGAACAGGGTGTCATCCCCATAGGTTTTGGAAATGTTTTTCAGACTGAATATCAGACTCATGCAGGGCTCTTTTTAAGATATAGGTTCATTGGGGTCCATGTCTATCATGCAACCGTTTAAAACTCAAACCGATTCATTCATTGATTTGTCGTAGCAAAATATTATAATGCAGTATCGGCAATAAGACAAAAGGCTTTTTTCGGCAAAAGCCTTTCACTCAATAACCGGAGCCAAATATTGTCATGAGAATTCTTGTGATCGAGGATGATATCAAAATTTCGGAATTTATCCAAAAGGGCCTTAAATCCTCAGGTTTTGCAGTAGACCGGGCCTTGACCGGAAGAACAGGGCTGGACATGGCCTTTGACAATCCCTATGATGCCATGATCGTGGATATCATGCTGCCTGAAATGGACGGCATCACCCTTATCAAAAACATCCGCAGGGAAAAGAACAATACGCCCATTATTATCCTGAGTGCCCGGGACAGGGTGGATGACCGGGTCAGCGGACTTCAGGCCGGGGCCGATGATTATCTGACAAAGCCCTTTGCCTTTTCCGAACTTCTGGCCCGGGTCCAGGCCCTTATCCGGCGGGCCGGGAATATAACTGATCCGGTAAAACTCTCCTATGCGGATTTGACGATTGATATCCTGAAACGCCGGGTCACGCGTAAAAATGAAATTATTGACTTGCAGCCCCTGGAATTCTCTCTGCTCGAATATCTATTGCGGAACAGGGAAAAAGTAATTTCAAAAACCATGATCATGGAACATGTCTGGGATTATCATTTTGATCCCATGACCAATGTGGTTGAGGCGCGCATCTGCAGGTTAAGAGATAAGATCGATAAAGACTTTGATCCCAAACTGATCCATACGGTCCGGGGTGCGGGATATGTCCTGAAATGCGATGAAACATAAAATTTTCAATACCATTGCCTTTAGGCTGACCCTCTGGTTCACGGGGATTTTTACCATCTGCTCCGGCTTTGTCTTTCTATTGTTTTATTATCTTGCCACCCAGACCCTTCAAAACCAGATCGACCGGGAACTGACGGACCAGGCCTCTAAATTTACCGCCATTATCCGTACCAACGGATTGATGGGAGCCAGACAACTGGCTGTTCTGGAAGCCCAGGCGGCCGGAGAGAAGCTGATTTTTTTCAGGATTGTTTACCCCACCGGGGAAGTCTTTGCCTCTTCTCGTATGTCCTATTGGAAAAATGTCCATGTCAGTCAGACCGCCCTGCAGAAACTAGGTCTTCAAAAACTCAATATTTTTGAAACCATTGAAGTCCCTTCCACCCGTCAGAAAGCCAGGATTTTATACAGTTATGTGGCAGCCAATGCTATTTTACAGACGGGGATTGCCATGGATGTGTATTCAAAATTCATGTCCGCATTTAAACTGGTGTTTATCAGCGCCATGGGCTTTATTGTTCTTTTTTCTGCCGTTTCAGGCTGGCTTCTGGTGAGAGAAACCTTATCACGGGTTGAAACCATTACCAGAACGGCTCAAAACATTTCCGGTTCAAACCTGGAGGCCCGGGTCCAGGGGACAGGGAACAAAGATGAGCTGGATTATCTTGTCATCACCTTTAATTCAATGCTGGACAGAATAGAAGAGCTTGTTAAAAGTATCCGGGAGATGAATGATAATATTGCCCATGATCTGAAAAGCCCCGTCACACGGATCAGGGGATTTGCTGAACTGGCCCTGGTTCATGAGGAGGGTCTTGAAGACTATCGCCATATGGCGGCCAATACCATTGAAGAATCGGACCGGCTTCTGGATATGATCAATACCATGCTGATGATTTCAAAGACGGAAGCCGGAGAAGGGGATTTTACGTTCAACACCGTCAATCTCACGGATATGATCAAAGGCGCCTGTGATTTGTTCGCTCCCCTGGCAGAAGATAAAAGGATTTCATTTGCCGATGAAATTCAAGGGGATATTTTTGTGGAGGCGGACGTCCGGATGCTTCAAAGGGCTTTTTCCAATCTTCTGGACAATGCCATCAAATATACGCCAAAGGACGGCATGATCCGGATTACCGCCATTCTTAAAGATCAGACCGCAGTTATACGAGTGGTCGATACCGGGATCGGCATCCTTCCGGAATTTCATGAAAAAATTTTTGAACGGTTTTTCAGGGTTGAATCCTCCCGGACCAGTTCAGGCACGGGATTGGGGTTGAGCCTGGCCAGAACCATTGTCCGCCGGCACAAAGGCGATATTTGTGTCTTCAGTCACCCGGATAGGGGATCCGTATTTGAAATGAGATTACCAATTCGTAATTTAAAGATCATTTAATTGTCATGTTTATGTATTATGATTACGAACAGGTAGGCAGTATACAACATAAATCTGGAGGATGTCATGAAACAGATAAATAAACTATGGATGACACTGATAGTGTTCAGCCTGTTGGTGTTCCCGGCCCTGGAAAAAATCAGCTATGCCGCTGTTCAAATGGTTCCGGAGAGCTTTTCTGAACTTGCCCGGCAGGCAAAACCGGCTGTTGTCAATATTCAAACGGAAAAAACCCTGGAAGGCGGCGGTAGGGTATACCGGCATTTTTTCGGTTCCCCCTTTGGCGGAAACCAGGATATGTTTGAGGAATTTTTTGGTCCCTTTCTCCAACAGCAGCCCCGGAACAGAAAAGAAAGCAGCCTGGGGTCAGGCTTTATCATCACCGAGGATGGATATATTGTCACCAATAACCATGTCATTAAAGATGCCGATCAAATCAAGGTCATCTTGCACGACAATAAGGAATATGAGGCAACTGTTGTCGGAACGGATCCCATGACGGACCTGGCCCTCATTAAAATTGAGGCCAAAAATCTCATGGCCTTGAAATTCGGCAGTTCTTCAAAGACCGAGGTGGGCTCATGGGTAGTGGCCATCGGAAGCCCCTTCGGGCTTGAGCAGACCGTCACTGCCGGTATCGTCAGCGCCAAAGGCCGGATCATCGGATCCGGTCCCTACGATGATTTTATCCAGACCGATGCTTCCATTAATCCGGGGAATTCAGGGGGACCTTTGCTGAACCTTGACGGCGAAGTGATCGGGATCAATACGGCCATTGTCCGGTCAGGCCAGGGGATAGGCTTTGCCATTCCTTCGGATCTGGCAACAGGGATCATTGCACAATTGACTCAGGACAAAACGGTTTCAAGGGGCTGGATGGGGGTTGCCATTCAGGAAGTCACCCAGCAGCTTGCTGAATATTACGGCCTTAAGGACGTTAAAGGGGTGTTTGTGGCCAAGGTATTTGAGGGAGAACCAGCGGAAAAGGCCGGGATTCAGGTCGGGGATGTCATTTATCAGATCAATGACAAGCCGGTTAATTCATCCAGGGATCTGACATTTACCGTGGCTGGAATTGCCGTCGGTGATACCATCCATGTCAAATTGATCCGGGAGGGTAAGGAAAAAACCATCAAGGTCAAGCTGGGCAAAAGACCTGCGGATGACCCGGACAGCCTGGCACAAAATGACGACTATGATGTTTTCGGGCTCAAGCTGAAACCCCTGGATGCCGATCTGGCCGGGAAACTCGGATATCCTGAAACCCTTAAAGGTCTTGTTCTGATGGATATTCAACAGGGCAGCAAGGTTTCGGCCTCCATTCTCAGGCCCGGGGACCTTTTACTGGAAATCAATCGCCATAAAATTGATACCCTGGAACAATATCAGCAGTATTTGAAAAAACTCAATAAAGGCGACACCGTCCAGCTCCTGTTCAGAAGGGGTAACAGCCAGGTCTTTGTCATCAGTGTTGAAAAGCCCTAACCGGGTGTATGATGGAATGAATCGAACGGCATTCTTTTCCGGAGAAAAGAATGCCGTTTTTTAATGCTTGACAAAAATATAGTGAAACAATAGTAAATTTGGTGAGGCAAAATCAGGATGCAGTATTGAATTTCAATCGTTCAAACGATCAATTTATTTATTATAAAGGCAGGATGATGGAAGAATTAGAAGGATTACTGGAACTTAATAAATCAGAGGGTATTTATATCGATATCGGCACCCAGGTCTACCTTGAGATACAGGGGGTCAATTTTTCAGTGACAAGTATCTTTATCGGAATGCTCAAAGACGAATTCATGATCATCACCCTTCCCAAAAGATATAAAACCATTCAAAACAAACTCTATCCCGGAAATAAAATTGTTGTAAAATACTTGTTTGATGGTTCTGTTTTTGCCTTTCAGACCAGCGTCATCGAAACCATTACCAATCCCATCAGAGCCCTTGCCCTGGAATATCCCAAGGTCGTTCAGAAAAGAGAACTCAGAAACATAAAAAGAAATTTTGTCGTTGTTCCCGGCCGGGTTGAGGCCAAAAAAACGGAATTTCCCATTGTTGTTTTTGATATCAGTAAAAACGGCCTCAGATTTAAATACAAGGATAATAAACAAAATCTGTCGACATTAAAAGAAAACGACCTGGTCCGGGTTTACTGTCAATTCCCCGGAGCACCGGAAGAAGTGGGAGCTCTTTTAGTGGTGCGCAATGTCAGAAGAGAACAGGGCCAACTGTCCATCGGAACCGAGTTTCAGGATGCATCCAAAGACTTTTTGAATCCCCTGATGCACTTTCTTTATTCTATTGAGGATTTTTCCTGAAATTTCCCTGAGAGAACACAGATCAGTCGTATCTAACCCATTCATTCGATCTAAAGCGCCATCAAAAAAATCATCCTCCGTTTATGGAAAAACCTAACCGGACATCACTGGGATATGATATGTTTATTTTATACATTTTCAGGAGGCATCTTCATGGCTGTATTTGAATACCGGGCGCTGAACAGCAAAGGGAAAGCCGTATCCGGCATTATTGATGCGGAAAGTGAATCGGCTGCCAAGTCAAAGCTGCGGCAGCAGATGCTCTTTCCCACATTTTTGAATAAAATAGAATCCCAGCCCGGAACCGGGGCAACAAAACCCCTGTCTTTTCTTTCAGAATTCAGCTTTTTTTCTAAAGTCGGCTCGTCTGAGCTTGCCTTGATCACCCGGCAGTTGTCCACCCTTTTGTCTGCCGGCTTTCCCCTGGTAAAATCCGTATCCACCCTTGTCCCCCAGACAAAATCCAAAACCCTGAAACGGGTTCTCTCAAAAATCAAAGATGCCATTGAAGAAGGCAATAGTTTTGCACAAGCGCTTGCTCTCTACCCCAATGTGTTTTCGCCCATTTTTATCAATATGGTGAATGCAGGTGAGTCTTCCGGCACCCTGGAAATTGTTCTTGAACGCCTGGCAGACTTTACGGAAAATCGGGAGGACTCTAAAAAGAAGATCCAGGCATCCCTTGCCTATCCGGTTTTGATGGCCCTCATCGGATTCGCTGTATTGATCATTCTTTTAACCTATGTGGTCCCGGGAATTGTGGGTATTTTTTCCGATATGAAGCAGACCCTGCCCCTGCCGACGATTATTCTCATCTCTGTCAGCACTTTTTTTAAATCCTGGTGGTGGGCCGTGGTTCTGGTGCCGGTTCTTTTTATGGTCCTCATTTTTTTTGTGAAGAAAACGGACAAAGGCGGATATTTCATCGACAGGCTGTTAATTTCATTACCGGTTACCGGTGAACTCCTCAAAAAAATCATTGCTGCACGATTTACAAGAACGCTGGGATCTCTCCTGGAAAACGGAGTCCCCATGCTGACGGCCCTGAATATCACAAAAAGTATTGCCGGAAACAGGGTATTCCATGAATTGATATCAAAGGCCTGCGATGCAGTTGAACAGGGAGGGGAACTGGGAGAAATCCTGGGTCAGAGCAAATTTTTTCCCTACCTTGCCTCCCAGATGATTAAAATCGGGGAGACCAGCGGGGAGATTGAAAAAATGCTGGAGAAAACCGCCGATCTGTTTGAAAAAGATGTTCAAACAGCCGTCACCGCAGCAACCTCCCTCATCGAGCCCCTGATCATTCTGGCCATGGGCGTTGTGGTCGGCTGCATCATCATGGCCATCTGCCTGCCCATATTTGAAATCAACCAGTTGATACAATGAGGCTAAAAATCAAAATCAAGGGTCACGGCAACCCCCCTGCCCCCGGGATCAATCTTCGGAGCAAGAGTGATATCCCTGTTCAGCACCTTTAATACCCCTGCCTGGTTGTATTTATGGGCCGACGATACAGCCCCGTATATATTGCCCATATAAAAACCGGTTTCCACAAATCCGATGACGCCGGCAAGGGCTTTATTGTCATTGTCATAAGCCTCATAGGCCGCCAGCATCAATCCGGCATTCAGTAAAAATGTGACCAGGGCATCCTGATATCGTTCACAATAAAGAAACCCGCCCCCCGGGATAATGGAAAAAAAACCTGCGGCCAGGGGATTTTTCCGGGGGGCTTTTTCCGCCGAAAGAATCAGATCCATGGTCTTCTCAACCTCATGGGCATGGGTGCCTGAAGGTGAAATCTTTGACAGGTATTCCTTGGCAAGGGCCAGGGAACCCGGCTTAGGTGCCTTGGCCTGCACAAGATGAAGCCTTGCCAGCTCAGCATAAATCCTGTCTTTTGTTTTCAGATCATCGGCCAGTTTAAGATAGTTTTGCAGGACGATCTCGGCATAGCCCATGTTTCCAAGGTTTATGAAAGCCCGGGCCTGATAGAAATAAGCGTCCCCGGTATAGGGGCCTTCTTCAAGGATGATTTCATTGAAACCCCGGGCAGCCTCCATATATTTTTTTTGCTCAAAAAGGCAGACGGCAATATTGAATTTTGCTTCCGCCAGACGGCCGCTCTCCGGAAAAAAATGGATAAACCGCCTATACTCGACCCTGGCGGCATCATAGTCTTTATTCCTGAAAAGGGTCTGGGCATAGTCATATTGCATCTCTGAAGTAATGGTGATGTGTTCTTCGCAAAAACCCTCCGGGGCCGGAAAGATTAGAAAAAGGCCGGATAGGAAGTATGAAAACCAGAGCCTCATTTTTTTTTCTCAAACCACCAGAAGTCATTGGCGTCCACAGGATCATAGATATATTCCCGGCTGTCCAGGATAATGGCGGGAGAGCGCTTTGTTTCATCCCTGCCGCAGCGGACAAGCCTGTCGCAGGCCATGATCCAGCCCATGAAAAGGCCGTGTTTTTCAAGGGCCTCGCCTGCATAGGCGGAACAGGACGGGTGCATGGGGCACCGGTTGCCGTCCACCGGGGATATATACTCCTGGTAAAACCCGACGACCGGGTTTTGTGCCTGGGCCGGGGAAAATCCGTAAAACCCGCACAGAACCGTGAAAAAAAATATGAAACCCGCCTTATTCCTGGGTGACACGAAGCACCTCGTCAATGGATGTAATGCCTTTGAGCACCTTGATCATGCCATCCCGGCGAAGGGTGACCATACCGGCCCTGAGGGCGGCCGCTTTGATCTGATTGGCGTCCGAGGTCTGCAAGACGAGACTTTTAAGGGTATCATCCATGATCATGATTTCAAAAATGGCCTGGCGGCCTGAATACCCGGTATTAAAACATCTGGGGCATCCTTTGGGTTTATAGACGTATTCGCCGATGAATTTTGCACCGGCATCATTCAAGGCGTTGATATGGGACTCATCCAGCCGGTACCCTTTCTTGCAGTCATTGCAGAGGACCCGGACCAGGCGCTGGGCCACCACAGAATTCACGGTAGAGGAAATCAGGTACGGCTCCACCCCCAGGTCCACCAGCCGGGTGACGGCCCCGGCCGAGTCATTGGTATGCAGGGTGGAAAAGACCAGATGGCCGGTCAGGGCCGACTGAATGGCGATCTCTGCCGTTTCCAGATCCCTTATTTCCCCGATCAGAACGATATCCGGGTCCTGGCGGACAATGGACCTGAGGCCCTTGGCAAAGGTCACCCCGGTCTTTGCATTGACCTGGATCTGGCCGATTCCCTTGAGATTATATTCAACCGGGTCTTCAATGGTGATAATATTTTTATCCGGGGAATTGATTTCCGACAGGGCCGCATAAAGGGTGGTGGTTTTTCCGCTTCCGGTGGGGCCCGTCACCAGAACAATTCCGTTGTTCTGGCGGATAATCTTATGGATGGTCCGGTAATTCTCATCGGAAAGGCCGAACTCCGAGAATTCAAGAAAATATCCGGATTTGTTCAAAAGCCTCATGACCAGGCGTTCTCCATGGGAAGTAGGAACCGTTGAAATACGGATATCAATCTCCTGATCCCCGATTCTGACCTGGGCCCGTCCATCCTGGGGCACTCTTTTTTCCGCAATATTCATCTTGGCCATGACCTTGATCCTGGATATCAAGGAGGCCTGGACGCCCTTGGGAGGGGTCAGCATTTCATATAAGATCCCGTCGATCCGGTACCTGACCTTCAGGACATCCTGGAAGGGCTCAATATGAATGTCGCTGGCCCCGGCCTTGACGGCCTGGGAAATCATATGGTTCACCAGCCGGATGACCGGGGCGTCACTGGTATCATCCAGAAGATCCGCCGTCCGTTCGAAATCATCGATAATGGTAAACCCATTGTCTTCCATGTCGTCAACAAGCTGTTGGGCGCTCTCTCCGGACCGGTCATAGAGGGTATTGACCGCAGACTGGATCTGGTTTCTGGGTGCAAGGACCAGGGAATAGGCATCAAGGTTCAAAATAGAAGCGATATCATCGACAAAACTCAAATCCGAGGGATCATTCAGGGCAATGCAGGTTGATCCATCTTCTCCGACAAGGGGGACCGCATTGCATTTTTTTAAAAACTGTCTTGAAATTTTTGCTGTCCAGCCATCTTTTGCCGTTTCAACGGCCAGGGTTGCAGCAAAAGGAATGTCATAAATCAGGCTTAGGGCTTCAAGGACCTCATTTTCCTGTACGAGCTTGGTTTCCACAAGCGCGTCCATGAGCCTTGAACGGTCTTTCAGGCCAGCCACCCGCATCTTTTCCAGGCTTTCCTTTGAAAGAGCCGTCTTTTTTCCCAGGATATTTATCAGCGCGTCAATCATGTTTTTTGCTTTATTTACTCATCCTTTTTGGATTCATCTTGGATCTCTTCATCCTTTTTTTGTATCAGCTTGTTATATAAAAGAACCTCTCCGGTTTTTATGGATTCGATGTCCTTGGCTTTTTCATTATAAATTTTGTCTAATTCCAGGGGATTCTTTACAACCCTGGGCGTCAGAAAAACATAGAGATTGGTTTTATCCTCACCTTTTGATACGCTTTTAAAGGCCCATCCCAGCACAGGCACGTCACCGAGACAAGGGGTCTTATATTCAGTTTTTGTCAGGCTTTCGTCAATCAGGCCGCCGATGACCACGCTGTTGGCATCTTCCACAATAATGGTGGTCTTTATCTCACGTTTGAAGGTGGTCGGTCTGTCAGGGCTGGTCTGGTTGGCTGAAGAATCCAGTTTGGTCAGCTCCTGGGAGACATTCAGCCGGACAAGTTTGTCCTTGCTGATCTGGGGGGTTATTTTCAGGGTGATGCCCACATCCTTATATTCAAAGGAATTGTAGGTGGCCGTCCCGGCCTCGGCCGCAGACCGGGTCTGAAAGGGAACGTTTTTCCCCACCGTAATGGAGGCTTCCTCATTTTCCGTGGTCAATATCTGAGGTGTTGAAAGGATATGGACATCCTTATCGTTTTGGAAGGCCTGAACAATGGCCTGGATATCAGGGAAGGTCACTCCCCCGATACTGAATTTCTTTCCCAGGACCCCCACAGAGAATCCCGTGGGCAAGGTGGAATATCCGGAGGTTCCGGCTGTTGAAGCCCCCGTCAGGTTGGAGTATCCGGAAGTCGTGCTTGTGCCGCCAAAACCGCCGAAAGCCACCCGGCTGTCATCGTTATATCCCTGGGACGCCTTCCATTCGGTCCCGATATTCAGACCCCGGGTGGTGTTGACTTCCATGATGAGGCATTCAATATATACCATGGCCCTCGGGATATCGAGCTTGGCGATCACATCTTCCAGTACCGGGTAATCCTCTTTGTCGGCCATGATGATGAGACTGTTGGTAGCCTTATCGGCCATGATTTTCACTTTTTCAGACAGGATGGGGGCTTTTTTCTGGGCTCCCTGGGCAGCCTGATCCTGCTTGTCGGAGGGGATTTCCAGCAACACCTTCACGAGGCTTTCAGCCGATGCATGCTCAAGATAATACACCCGTATTCTTTCATCACCCTTTGGGACCTCCTGGTCCAGTATTTCGATCAATTCCCTGACCTGATTTGTTTCCTGTATGCCGGCCAGAAGAATGACGGAATTGGTTCTTTCATCGGCCACAAAATTCACATCCAGCTCCGTGCTTTGTTTTGCCTTGACGTCTTTTGTCTTGGCGCTGAAAATGGTGGAAAGACTCTGTACCAGTTTTTTGGCATCCGCATGTTTTAAAGGAAGCACGGATATCTGTTTTCCAACACTTTCAACATCTATTTTTTCTACAATTTTTAAAAGCCGGTCAATGCTTGAAAGGGTTGCCGTTATAATCAGCATATTGGTATCACGATAGGAAAGAACAATGCTGCCTTTGGGAACCAGGGGCGAAAACAGGTTTTTCAGTTCGTCTGATTTTGCATATTCCAGGGGAATGAGCCGGGTCACAACCCGGTCATCAATGGTTTCATCACCGGTTTCCGTCACTATCCGGGTGTCTAGATTGTCGCCCTTTGCATTGGGAGCGGGAACGATTTTGATGACCGAACCAGCCTCGACGGTTGAAAAACCGTTTATTTCAAGTACGGATTCAAAAACCCGGTAGGCATCTTTTACCGATATTTTTGTCGGGGAAATGATGGTCACATTCCCTTTGACCCGGTTATCCACAACAAAGTTTTTACCTGTCAATTTACTCATGAATTTAATGAACACATTAATGTCCACGTTATTGAAATCCATGGACACAAAAGAAGAATCCCCTTGGGCCGGATTTACAGCCGGGATAACCGGCTCAGTCGCACCCGTATCTAAAGCAAAGAGAAAAACAGCACAGGTGATATACAAAAGGATGCCCGTCATCACCCATTTTCTGCCAGAATACATTATGATTCCTCTCCTTTATTTTTTTCATCGGCATTTTCAATTTTTTCCGTTTCAACATCCTCTTTCATCTCCCCTGGTTCCCCTTCATGACCTTGCGCCTTGTCGGGCTGCCCGGCATTATAGAATATTTCTTGTGTTGCGCCACCTCTTATCAGGGTAATTCTGGCGGCAGGATCAGTCTCTAAATCAAACAGTGAAGCAGAGGCCTCTTCAATCGATACAACCGGGGTTCCGTTGATTTCTTTTACAATGTCTCCATTTCTGAGCCCGGCCCGGTTGAAAACAGAATCCGGTTTGATGGCATAGATCATTACACCGTCCGGTGCGCCTTTAGAAAAAAAAGGCCTGAATTTTATCTGCGTCATGATGTCGCCGGTATTGCCAAGAGTCGATGGAAAAGTCTGAATTAAGGGGGCTTGGCCATTGTTCACGGCTGTCCCTGGGATTGGGATTTCCCCTGATTTTTTGATTGGCCCGGATTTTCCCGGATCGGTTTCCATTTCAAGAACCTGATCTTTGCCCTGGAAGGTCAGAATAATTTCTTTTTTCAGAATTTTTTTAATCGTTGCGTCTTGAATTAAATCCCCTTCCTCATACAGGGCCTGCAGCCGTGATTTTTTATCTTCAATTACGGCATAGAGTTCAGGCCCGCCGGTTACGGTACCCCAAAGCGTCAGAGAAAGAGTGGTCGACTCAAGATTTTCCGTCGAGTATAACGACTCATTGTCCGGCCCCTCTTTTTTCTCGATTTCAACCTTGAACAGGTTCCGCTGCAAAATGATGTCATAACTGTTTTGTTTAGCACCGGCGCCCTCCTGATTTTGAACAAAACCCGTTGTCCCGTCATCCAGGGGCTTGCTGTCTGATATAAAATAGGGGTCTTTGAACACGATCTTTTGAAAAATATCGATACAGAAGAATGAAGCCCCTGCCAGCAGAATAAGGTTGATGAGAGCAAAGAGATATTTCATGGTCTTATTGCCCTCTGCCTCTGAGCATCATCGTTTCTGTTTCAATGACGGCATCGAGCCGGTCGTTGTTTTTCCCTGTTTTTGTCAAAAGAAGAGCCGTAATGGTGACACCGTTTTCCGAAGTTTCAATATGAGATATGAAATCCATAAGCTCTTGTAAATACAGTTCCGTGAGTTTGAATTTAACCGTGTCCAAGGAATAGTCGCTGTTTTCAATCATTTTTGAGGATGGGGTCATATAGGCCACCTTATCTTTGAGCCCGCTTTTCCGGGCTTCTTCATCCAGAAATGAAAACAGGGAAAACCCTTCTTTTCTGGATGAAAGCGCCTTTTTCCGGACATCGAAATCCGATGAGACTGCCTGGAACTGCTGTTGAAGGGTCATCATTTCTTCCAGGGCTGTCTGTTTTTCTTTCAGTATCCGTTGATAATCGTCTTTTTGCTCAAAAACCGGCAGGATTCCAAAACGGATACCAAAAAACAGGATCAGAAATAAACCGCCTGAGATCAGAACATAGGTTTCCCGTTTTGAAAAATTGCGCATATGTTTTACAGGTCTATGTTAAATTTAAAATTGACCCTGTCTCCTTTTTTATCAGCAGCCGCACTGCTGATGCCGACCTTTTTAAAGATCTCGGATGATTCCAGCCCGGTTTTGATCTTGTCCACCGCATTGAAATTATCAGTCGAGCCGGATAAAACAATCCTGCCCTCATTTAACAAGAAAGACGAAATTTCCACATCAATGGACGGGTCTGTTCTCTCGGAAAGTTCGACCAAGGCATCCATGACCCTCACCTTTTTTCCAATGGTTTGGTTTTTATCAGGGTCTGCATTTGATTTTTTCAGGATTTCCTTCACGTTTGCCTTCATTTGAAGATAAGGGTCCTGAATCCGTTTCTGGTCCGGGAAGGTTGCCGTAAAAATCGACAGTGCTTTTTCATCAAGAAAACGAATTTTTGCATACAATTCAGCAT
The DNA here is from genome assembly GCA_964484555.1 of uncultured Desulfobacula sp. Lineage (GTDB taxonomy): Bacteria > Desulfobacterota > Desulfobacteria > Desulfobacterales > Desulfobacteraceae > Desulfobacula. The sequence continues at coordinate 2,202 of CAZAHK010000046.1, read as the reverse complement.
TATCAAGACTTGTGCCGACCATCCATAGCCCAATGGTACAGAAAAAAAGGACAATACCCGCAGCAAGGGAATGAAAATGGGTTTTTAGAAAAGATACGGCCTTGTATTTTCCCTTGCAGAAATTGATCCTATGGCCGGCATCATCCTCTGCTGCCGAGGCCATCCCATCTATGTCCTCAACCACTTGAATCTGCCGGCCCGCGGCTTTTTCAAAATCTTTCAGAAAATCATCTTTGGCTATGGTGTCCCGGCCAAACATGATGATCGGATCGAATGCGATATCCTTCCCTGTTTTCTGGCAAAAGCCTGTAATGGTCTGATGAAGAACTGCGGCAAGCATTGCCGCAGACCTGAAAGAATTGGGAAGCGTTCTTACGGCCCATGGTTTTCGATCATGCACCAGGGTCAGGGAAATCAGATCTTCCGTAAAATAAAAATAGGCAATATCGGAAAAATGGAGATTTTGTTTTAAAAAAGCAACAGCGCCGGCATATCCTGCCGGAGTGATGACCTTTGGCCGTATTCCCCAATGGCCGAGTTTCGAAAAATAGGTTTCAATCCGTGATTCGGCAATGGATGCCGTCAGGATCATTGTCATTTCACCCGTCTGATCCAGGATATGGAAATCAAAGATAAAGGGTTCATTGCTTACGGGCAGGAGCGGTTCAAGCTCAAAGGGCAGAACTTGCCGTAATTTTTTTTCAGACCGGAAAGGAAGACGGATGGTTCTAAAATAAACCGCCTCCTGGGAGACTAGAACGACGGCAGTCGAACAGGATGACAAATCCATGCTGCCCGCCACACGATCCATTGCGGCATCAAAGCGATCAGCCTTCTGTAAATCAGAGGGATCAAGAAGCTCGGGCAGATCTTTAAAAAGAAGCTCGCAACGGCTTTGGACAACCTTTTTGCCATTGGCTTCCGCCATCAAAACAGCCCTTAGGCCGAAACGATCATGATCTATGAGAAGATATGGATCTGTCATCAATTCTTACCCTGTTGTTGAAGGATATCTCCCAATACCTTACCCTGTTTTGCATAAAGCCTTAAAAAAAGCAAGATTCATACCGAATGAATCTATTCTCTTTCCATCTGTAAAACCCGGCAGGTCCATTTTCCGGACACCGCATTTTTTTCTCGTATCAAAAAAACATTGAGGGTCGTGGATGAAGAATTTTTCCGGGCCCTGCTCTCAATTTTAAAAAACCGGCCAGCATAAGTGACAATACGGTCCAGGCGAGCCTGCTCCGTTGCCGGCAGGTCAATCACCATTTTATACCATCCCTGATCCAGGGCATGGATATATTCGGTTTTGTTTTCGCTCTTTTCCTGCCTGAAATCCACTAAATCCTCTGCCAACAGCTCCATTCCTTCCGGAAGAAGCGCAGAAAGGATTTCAACGTCGGCAGTGTTGATATTGATCAACCCCAGATAGCGATATCCGCCTTCAGGACCTGGATTATTTTCAAGACCGTATACGGTAAAATAATCCGCCAATCCTTTTTCTTCCGGGTTTTTGAAGTCGTCTTCACTAAAGCCCCTTATCTTGAATAGCTCTTCAACATGATAAAAAGGTCCATTGGCGCAGGCATAGGGGGGAGTCAGGCCCATATAATAATCGGTTTCAGCACCGGAAAGCCCGGTGACGGCATCGTCATCCTGCGAATCCAGCCAGTCCTTTACAGCATTGACTCTTTCTGCCGGATCAAAATCCTCTTCACTTTTTCCTTGATTGCTGAAAAACCGTTCCCAGAGATTTGCCTGATCCGGGTTTAACTCGTTTCCGGGAAATTGCCGGATCAATGCGTTCATCTGAATCTTTGACAATTCATCGATAATTTTGATATTGAGCGAGTCCTTCGCAAGTCCCAGGGCAGCCACAGCTCGTGATAATTGTTCCGGATCTGCCCAGGTGTCCTGAACCGAGTCTGTGTCATTTTTTGCAGCGTCTTCGACAAGAATGAGCTTTGCGATTTCAATTCCGGACCGGGCAAGCTGCTCTGCCTGGAATCGGTCTTTTTCAATCAGGGTGATCATCACCGCATCCCCTGTGAATTTTGCAAGCCAGAGCCCGGCTGCCAGCAGGACCGCCACAACTGCAAGCGTGACCACAAGGGCCATACCCTTTTCATTTTCCATCCGGTTATTCCTATGACCGCAAATGACGGTTGGTATATATTTTGCTTTAACACGGACAAAACA
>CAZAHK010000045.1:0-23946 GCA_964484555.1 uncultured Desulfobacula sp. | reverse complement strand
TATCCCACGCTGCCTTCACCGTCCCCAACAACGACCAGTGCACTAAAGCTGAAGTTTCTTCCGCCTTTTACAACTTTTGCAACGCGGTTAATTCTGACGACCTTATCAATTAATCCACTTTCTTCAATCTGCTGTCTTGCCAAGGGTTTGTCCTCCAAAATTTAAAAATTCAATCCGGCTTCACGGGCTCCGTCTGAAAGCGCTTTGATGCGCCCATGATATAAAAATCCATTCCTGTCAAGAACCACTTTTGTAATTCCTTTATCAAGAGCTCTCTTGCCGACGAGGTTCCCAACCACCTTTGCAATTTCAACCTTCTTGCCTTCGATTTTTTGATCCTTGAATTCTTTATCAAGGGTTGATGCAGACACAAGCGTGGTTCCGAGTGTATCATCAATAATCTGGGCATAAATATTCTTTGAACTTCTGAATACGCTTAATCTTGGGCGTTCCTGATTGCCGCAGATATTCTTTCTAATTCTTTGTTTTCTTTTAAGCCTTGATACAAGCCTTTGTGATGTATTTCCCATAATCTTTATATTCCTGCCTATTAGTCTTTACCTGCAGTCTTACCAGCTTTTCTGATAATTCTTTCATCTGCATACATAATCCCTTTGCCTTTGTAAGGCTCCGGTGGTCTAATGTCTCTTATGTTTGCTGCAACCTGGCCAAGAATTTCCTTGTCGATCCCCGTTAGGATAACCTGTGTATTATTTTCTACAGTCACGGATATCCCCTCCGGAATTGAAAAGTTTACCGGATTGGAATAGCCCACATTCAGGGTGAGGCTGTTCCCTTTTGCTTCGGCACGATATCCTATTCCGGAAAGAAGCAATTTTTTCTCATACCCGGTTGACACACCGGTTACCATATTGGAAATCAAGGCCCGGTACAACCCTTGCAAAGCTACTTTTTTCTTATCACTTGTATCTGTTTTAACATTTACAACGCTTTCGTTGATTTCAAGTTGGATAGCCGGATGCAGTTGTCGTTCGAGATTGCCTTTGGGACCCTTGACGGACATCATATTCCCGTTAAGGGTAAATTGAACTTTTCCAGGAAGCTGAACCGGCTTTTTTCCTATTCTAGACATATATTACTCCTGTACTACCAAACGTTAAAAAGAATCTCTCCGCCGATATTCGCTTCTTTAGCCTGCTTGTCCGTCATCACCCCTCTGGAGGTTGAGACAACTGATATACCAAGGCCATTCAAGACCGGCTTAATCTGTTTTGATTTGCTGTAAACCCTTCTGGAGGGCTTGCTAACCCGTTCAATCCCAAAAATAGAAGGCTTCCCATCCGATACATATTTTAAATAGATACGGATGGATCCCTGTACCTCGCTTTCAAGATATTTATAATCCTTGATATATCCCTGCTCTTTCAACACCCGAACCAGTTCCAGTTTGATCTTGGATCCGGGGATATCCACTTTGGCAAACCCTGCTTTACCACCATTCCTGATGCTCGTCAGCATGTCTGCAATTGGATCACTCGTTGCCATTTGAAATCTCCTTAAAATACGCTGATATTGTCCTGCATATCAATCTCTGTGAATTACCAGCTTGATTTGGTAACACCTGGAAGCTTGCCTTCCGAGGCAAGTGTCCGGAAACAGATTCTGCAAATACCGGCTTTTCTGATAAATCCTCTTGGTCTACCGCATAGGGGGCATCTGTTGTATGCTCTTACAGAAAATTTTGGTTTTCTGCCTGCCTTTACGATCAAAGCTGTTTTTGCCAAGCCTTCCTCCTTAGAATCCTTAATTTTTAAAGGGCATCCCTAAAAATTTCAGTAATGCTTTGCCCTCTTCATCTGTTTTGGCAGTGGTAACCACCGTCACATTAAGACCCTTGATACTTTCAGTCTTATCATAATCAATTTCAGGGAAGATAATATGCTCAGTAATACCAAGGCTGTAGTTTCCCTTGCCGTCAAAAGCCTTTCCTGATATCCCCCTGAAGTCCCTGACACGCGGTAAAGCAATATTCACAAGCTTTTCAAAAAAATCAAACATCTTTTCACGGCGCAGGGTAACTTTGCACCCAATAGGCAGACCCGTCCTGAGCTTAAAATTTGCAATGGGTTTTTTGGCCCGCGTAACAACCGGTTTCTGTCCGGCAATCAGTGCAAGCTCGGAAGCTGCCGACTCAATGATCTTGGGGTTTCTGACTGCTTCTCCCAACCCCATATTCAATACTATTTTCTCAAGTTTGGGGACCTCGAAGACATTTTTATAATGAAAGGTCTCCTTCAGCTTGGGAACAACGTCGGTATTGTATTTTTCCTTAATGGTTGACATGTATGATCTCCATCTTTGGTCTTAAGAATCTATCTGCTGATTGCATTTTTTACAGATTCTAACCCGTTTTCCATCTTCCAGCGCTTTTATCCCGATCCTGGTCGGTTTGACGCATGAATTACACATAATCATGACATTCGAGATATTGACCGGCATGGGTTTTTCAATAATACCACCTTGTGGAACTTTCTGTGTCGGCCTTTGATGACTCTTAACAATGTTAATATTTTCAACAACGACCCGGCTGGTTTTTTTTACGACCTTCAGCACCTTGCCAATCTTGCCTTTGTCTTTTCCGGTCAACACCTTAACCTTGTCATCTTTTTTTATTCTAATTTTCATTGCTTCCATGGGAATTTTCTCCATTAACCTGGTAATTAAAGCACATCAGGTGCGAGAGAGACTATTTTCATAAACCGTTTTGCCCTGAGCTCCCTTGCAACGGGCCCAAATATACGGGTACCTATCGGATCATTTGATTTAGCCAAAATCACAGCAGAATTATCATCGAATCGAATCATCGATCCATCAGGTCTGGATATCTCTTTTTTGGTTCTGACAATGACAGCCTGAACAACATCTCCCTTGCTCACCTTTGCATTCGGGATGGCTTCCTTGACAGAGCAGATAATGATATCACCAACACTGGCGTACCGCCTTTTTGATCCTCCAATGACCTTAATGCAGTACAGTTCCTTTGCACCGGAGTTGTCTGCCACAGTTAGTCTTGTTTCATTCTGAATCATATCTCAACTCCCTTAATCAAATCGATTTTTTAACGATTTCGCTGACCCGGAAACGTTTAAGTTTGCTCAATGGTCTTGTTTCGATGATCTTAACCATATCACCGATCTTACATTCATTTTTCTCATCATGAGCATGATATTTTTTAAACTGTTTCACGAATTTTTTATAAACCGCATGGGGTATAAATCTTTCGACCTGAACGACAACCGATTTTTCCATTTTATCAGATATGATAAGACCAATCAGCTCTTTTTTATTTTTTTTAGTTGTTTCCATAGTAATATCTTTGCAAATTAGCTAATGTTGACATTCATTTCTTTGGATACGGTATAAATTCTCGCGATATCCTTTTTGACAGTTGAAAGTACTGCTGTATTTTCAAGCTGGCCCACCTTGTTTTGAAAGCGTAGTGTAAAAAGCTGTTTTTTCAATTCAACCAGCTTTTCTTTCATCTGATCTTTTCCCATTTCTTTGATTTCACTGACTTTCATTCTTATCTGCTCCTCTCGATAAACCGGGTTTTGATGGAAAGCTTTCGTGCGGCTAATCTCAAGGCTTCTTTGGCAACTTCACGGGAAATACCTTCCATCTCATAAATGATTTTGCCTGGTTTAATTCTGGCGACCCATGAATCCGTAGCCCCTTTCCCCTTACCCATTCTAACTTCTGCGGGTTTCTTTGTAATGGGAATATCAGGAAATGTTCGGATCCAACTTTTGCCGGCCCTTTTGGCATGTCGTGTCAATGCAACTCTTGCTGCCTCAATCTGTCTTGCGTTGATATATCCGCATTCAACCGCCTGCAGACCAAAATCCCCGAAATTCAATGTTGTGCCTTTGTCTGGGGCACCGGTTGTTCTACCGCGAAACTGTTTACGGAATTTAACATTTTTTGGACTAAGCATTTCTCATTTCTCCTAATCGGCCTTATTTTGCCATGGCTTCTTCACCTGGATTTAGGACCTCTCCTTTAAAAACAAAGGTCTTGATACCAATAAGCCCATAGGTGGTTTTTGCTTCAATAAAGCCGTAATCAACATCAGCCCTTAACGTATGCAGAGGAATACGACCCTCTTTATACCACTCGGTTCGCGCCATTTCAGCACCCCCCAGACGACCGGAGCAGATAATCTTAATCCCTTTCGCTCCAAACCGCATGGCAGAGGATACGCTCCTTTTCATCGCTCTTCTAAACGCGATTCTTCTTTCCAGCTGAAGCGCAATATTTTCTGCTACCAGTTGGGCATCAATTTCAGGGCGTCTGATCTCCTTAATATCTATCAGCACTTCAGAGGTGAGCATTTTTTCAAGTTCGGCTTTCAGAACGCCGATCTCACTTCCTTTTTTCCCTATGATGATACCAGGTCGTGCTGCAAATACCCTAAGCCGTATCTGTTTAGAAAAACGTTCGATTTCAATTTTTGAAACACCTGCATGATATAATTTCTTTTTTAGAAATTTTCTGACTTTGAAATCTTCTTCAACAAAAGCGGCATAGTTTTTATCTGCATACCATCTGGAATCCCAGGTTCTGATAATGCCTAATCTTAAACTGGTAGGATGTACTTTCTGGCCCAAGCTATATTCCTCCTATTTGGCAGTTGATTCAACAATTACGGTTAAATAACTGGTTCTCTTCAATATTCTAGATGCCCTTCCCCTGGCTCTCGGTCTGAACCGTTTCATGGAAGGCCCCTGATCGACAAAAATGTTTTTAACAACCAGCTTATCCACATCCAGCTTATTATTATTTTCAGCATTGGCAACTGCCGACTGCAGGGTCTTGTGAATGACTTCAGCGGCTTTGAGTGGCATAAACTTTAAAAGCGTCAGCGCCTGACCCGCATTCTTACCTTTAACTTCATTAATGGGGAGCCTGAGCTTCAGCGGTGAAATACGTGTAAATCTTGTGATTGCTTTAACTTCCATATCCTTTTCCTTTAATCGGACAAGAGATTACCTCTTGGCTTTTTTATCTCCTGCGTGCCCCCAGAATGTTCTTGTCGGTGAAAATTCACCAAGTTTATGACCCACCATATTTTCTGAAACAAAAACAGGTATGAATTTCTTCCCGTTGTGCACAGCAAATGTAATACCAACCATTTCCGGAAAAATTGTGGATCTCCGGGACCAGGTTTTAATCACCTTATTGCGTTTGGCTTGATCCGAGTCCATCACTTTCTTTAAAAGCTGCTGTTCGATGTATGGCCCTTTTTTCAATGATCTTGGCATAATTTATCACCTATTTATTTTCTCTTTGCTCGTCTTTTAACGATAAATGGTTCCGTTCTAGCATTGCTCCGGGTTCTCTTTCCTTTTGTCGGAATACCCCAAGGGGTACAAGGCTGACGGCCACCGGAAGATCTTCCCTCTCCACCACCCATTGGATGATCCACCGGGTTCATGGCAACACCACGAACGGATGGCCTTTTGCCGAGCCATCGGTTACGCCCGGCTTTACCGATTTTAACGTCCCCGTGCTTTTCATTTCCTACTCTTCCAACAGTGGCCTTGCATTTCAGGTGGACCATTCTGACTTCCCCTGAAGGAAGCAAAACCTGTCCATAACTGCCTTCTTTTGCCATTAAACGAGCAAAACCGCCGGCACTTCGTACAATCTGGGCCCCTTTATTCTGCTTTAATTCAATATTATGAATTCTTGTGCCTGTCGGGATATTTTCCAGCGGCATGCAGTTACCGGGTTTAATATCAGCTCCCGGTCCGGTTTCCAGAATATCCCCTACTTTTATTTCCAGCGGTGCAATGATATATCTTTTTTCACCGTCGGCATAAACCAGCAACGCTATTCTTGCACTCCTGTTCGGATCATATTCAATGGCCGACACCTTGGCCGGAATTCCATCTTTATCTCTTTTAAAATCAATAACCCGATATTTCTTTTTTGCACCGCCACCTCTATGTCTCGCAGTAATTCTTCCGTAAGAGTTACGCCCCGAACGCTTATTAATATTTTTTGTCAGCCGTCTCTCAGGTTCGGTCTTTGTAATTTCTTCAAAAGAAAGATATTCCTGAGCACGTCTTCCGGGTGATGTCGGTTTTGTCTTTATTATTGTTGACATATATATACCCCTTTAAACACCTTCAAAGAAATCAATTTTTTGACCCGGCATCAGTGTAATAATCGCTTTTTTCCAGTCTTTTCTTTTGCCGATAATCTTGCCGCGCTGTTTAACTTTTCCTTTAACCTGGATCGTTCTGACCTGTTTCACTTTGGTATTGAAATTTTTTTCAACAGCATCTTTGATCTCAACACGGTTCGCATTTTTGTCTACCCTGAGCGTGACCTGATTGCTTGTATCTTTTTGAAGGGTTGTCTTTTCGGTTACGACAGGCCCTCGGACAATATCATAATTTCTCATTTCAGCTTAACCTCCCTTCGATATTTTTGACGGTAGATTCTACTAAAAGAAGATTTTTAAACCTTAAAATATCGTATACATTGAGCCCTTCGGTTCTGATCACTTTAACACCCGGAACGTTTCTGGAAGAAAGGGAAAGGTTTGTATCTTCGGTATCGGAAACAATCAACAGATTGGTCAATGACAATGCATTAAGAACACCTGCAAATGCTTTGGTCTTTACTGTTTCAAGATTAAAGTCATCTATGACAAAAAGGGTATTATCTTCCAGTTTTGAACTTAAAGCCATCCGAAGCGCCAGTTTTTTAACTTTTTTAGGAACTTTGATCTCATAAGATCTGGGAGACGGTCCAAAAATTATTCCACCACCTTTCCGCAGGGGTGATTTGATACTGCCGGCACGTGCATTGCCGGTCCCTTTCTGTCTGAAAAGTTTTCTAGTACTGCCTTTTACCGTTCCCCTGGTTTTACACGAAGCAGTCCCTTCCCGTTTTGCAACGAGCTGGGACCGAACAACCTCGTGAAGAACACTTGTTTTTACGGGAGTGCTGAAAATTTCATCCGAGAGCTGTATTTCAGACACTTTTTTACCTGCACTGTTTAATACATCTACAGCAGCCATATTCTTCCTCATCAATTTTGATCAGCTATGCATCACTGCGAAGATTTCTGCAATACCCATAGCCGCATTTTAGTCTTATACAGACTGGAAAAACTTATTTTTTGCCAGTCTTTCGCACTTCCAATATTCCTGTTTTAAAACCCGGCAAAGCGCCTTTAACCAGCAGGAGATTATCTTTGAGCTTAATATCCACGATTGTAAGATTTTTTACGGTTTCTCTTTTAACGCCCATATGACCAGGCATCTTCTTTCCTTTGAACACTCTTCCGGGAGTTGCACTATTACCAATCGATCCTGGTTCCCTGTGATTTCTGCAACCATGCGTCTCAGGACCGCGGCTGAATCCATGTCGTTTGATGGTCCCCTGAAAGCCGCGCCCTTTTGAAATACCGGAGATATTGACCTTATCCCCAACCGAGAACACATCAATTCCAATAACGGAGCCTGCCTCGGTTGTTTCAGCGTCATCGGTTCTGAATTCTTTTAAAACACTGAATCCTTTATCACCGGTCTTCTTAAAATGTCCTGCCAGGGGTTTTGTCAATTTTTTAACCGGCTTTTCGGCAAAACCGAGTTGAATCGCATTATACCCATCGGTTTTCTTTGTCTTCACCTGGGTAACCACACATGGTCCTAACTGCACAACAGTAACAGGAACAAGTTTCCCATCGGCGGAAAACACTGTGGTCATCCCTATTTTTTTTCCAAGTAATGCACTCATAATGGGTTCCTGTTATGACCTATAATTTAATTTCAACATCCACCCCGGGAGAAAGATCAAGCTTCATCAAAGCATCAACTGTCTGCTGGGTGGGTTCAAGTATATCCAACATTCTTTTATGCGTTCTGATTTCAAATTGCTCACGTGATTTTTTATTCACATGGGGAGAACGCAACACCGTAAATTTGTTGATCCGGGTGGGAAGGGGCACCGGCCCGACAATCTTTGCGCCTGTCTTTCTTGCAGTATCAACAATATCTACCGAAGACTGATCAAGAAGCTTATGATCATATGCCTTAAGTCTGATCCTAATTTTAGTTTTCAACATGATTGACCATTCTTCCTATCTTATTGAACAATTTCACCGATAACGCCTGCGCCAACGGTACGGCCGCCTTCTCTAATCGCAAACCGAAGTTCTTTTTCCATGGCTATGGGGTTAATCAGTTCTACATTGATGGTTGCATTATCTCCGGGCATGATCATCTCAACCCCTTCATCCAATGTCAAAACTCCGGTGATATCCGTTGTTCTGAAAAAGAACTGCGGTCTATAGCCGGTAAAAAACGGTGTATGGCGACCACCTTCTTCCTTGCTCAGGGCATACATCTCTGCTCTGAACTTGGTATGAGGTGTGATGGTTCCGGGCTTGGCAACAACCTGGCCCCTTTCTACCTGTTCTCGCTTGGTCCCGCGCAAGAGAAGACCTACATTGTCTCCGGCCTGGCCTTCATCCAGAAGTTTTCTGAACATCTCAACACCGGTACACACCGTCTTGGATGTTTCCCGGATGCCTACGATCTCAATTTCTTCACCGGTTTTGATGATACCGCGTTCGATTCTTCCGGTCACTACTGTTCCACGACCGGATATACTGAACACATCTTCAACCGGCATCAGGAAGGGCTTGTCCGTGTCTCTTACCGGTACCGGTACGTAAGAGTCCAGTGTCTCCAGAAGCTGGAATATACATTTGGCTTCTTCACTTTTCACATCATCGCTTTCAAGGGCTTTGAGCGCACTGCCCCGGATGATCGGTGTGGTATCCCCCGGAAATTCATAGGTGTCCAGAAGTTCCTGAAGTTCCATCTCCACCAGCTCTATCAGTTCTTCATCATCCACCATGTCGCATTTGTTCAGGAACACTACAATTGTGGGCACACCGACCTGACGGGCAAGAAGGATATGTTCTCTGGTCTGGGGCATGGGGCCGTCATCGGCGCTGACCACCAGTATGGCGCCGTCCATCTGGGCCGCACCCGTGATCATATTCTTTATATAGTCTGCATGCCCCGGACAGTCAACATGCGCGTAGTGACGGTTGGGGGTCTCATACTCGACATGGGCCGTTGCAATGGTGATACCACGTTCTCTTTCTTCAGGCGCCTTGTCTATCTGGTCAAACGGAATATACGACCCAAACCCCTTCATCGCTGAATGCTTTGTGATTGCCGCCGTCAGCGTCGTCTTCCCATGATCGATATGACCAATTGTGCCTATGTTCACATGCGGCTTTGTCCGCGCAAATTTCTCCTTAGCCATCTTAATTCCTCCTGTGGAATGTTTTCAGGATATTCAAAATATAATTACCACCTGAAATGAGCAAAAGCCTTGTTGGCTTCTGCCATTTTGTGTGTATCTTCCTTTTTCTTCATTGCTCCGCCGCGCTGGTTATAGGCATCGAGCACTTCTGAGGCCAGCTTTTTTGCAAACCCTTTTTCAGAGCGCTTTCGGCTGAAATCTATTAACCAACGGAAGGCAAGCGCCATCTGTCTGCCTGTTTTAATATCCGTCGGCACCTGATAGGTCGAACCACCAATTCGCCGGGATTTTACCTCAACCGTCGGCTTGATATTATCAAATGCCTTTTTCAATACAACCAGAGCGGGCTCGCCTATTTTCTCTTCTGCAATCAACAAGGCTTCTTTTACAACTTTTCGAGCTGCATTCTTCTTCCCGTTTTTCATGACGCAGTTAACAAATTTTGCGGCAAGTTTTTCTTCCTGCGTTGCAGTTTTTGTCGTATTATCAAGATTTATTTCTTTTACCGCCATCATTCGTGTCCACCATAACTATAAAATTTTAAATTTATTTGGGTCGTTTTGCACCATATTTTGACCGGCCCTGTCTTCTATCATCAACCCCTAAGGTATCAAGGGCACCTCTGACGATATGATAGCGAACGCCCGGAAGGTCCTTTACCCTGCCACCCCTTACCAGGACAACGGAGTGCTCCTGAAGATTATGCCCCATGCCGGGGATATATGCGGCAACCTCCATTCCCGTAGTCAATCGAACCCTGGCCACTTTTCTCAAAGCGGAGTTCGGTTTCTTGGGCGTTGATGTATACACCCTGGTGCAGACACCACGTTTCTGCGGACCACCCTTTAAACCGGGCGTACTGATCTTTTTTTCCGCTTTTTTTCTACCTTTTCGAACCAACTGATTAATGGTCGGCATAACTTTTCCAACGCTCCTTATCACGGTTTAACTATTGTCATACACGACAAAATATTAGATATTACGTTCACATCCTCAAAAAGTCAAGTTTTTTCTTAAGATTATACCTGAACAATCTCTCCTAACCCAACTTCAACTTTGTCATACCCCGGGAATCCGGTTCCGGCAGGAATCATCCTGCCCATAATGACATTTTCCTTAAGTCCTTTCAGATCATCGTGCTTCCCTTCAATGGCTGCAAGGGTCAATACCTTGGTTGTTTCCTGGAAGGATGCAGCGGAAAGGAAACTGTCCGTTGATAAGGACGCTTTTGTAATACCAAGGATTAAGGGCTCGCCTTTGGCCGGCTCGCCGCCTTTCATGGCAACGGCCCGGTTTGTTTCTTCAAACTGAACCCGATCAATCTGTTCATCCGGTATAAAATTGGTGTCTCCTGTGGAAACAACTTTAACCCGCCTCATCATCTGCCGGATGACGACTTCAATGTGTTTATCATTAATTCTTACCCCCTGGAGACGGTAGACTTCCTGAACCTCATCCACCAGGTATTTGGCCAGGGCCACCTCACCCTTGATATTCATAATATCCTGGGGATTTGCACTGCCGGCAATCAGGGGATCACCCGCTTTTACATAATCACCGTCATATACGGTTACATGCTGCCCTTTGGGAATGGAATATTCTTTGCTCTCCCCGACATCGGTCGGCGTAACGGTGACCTTCTGTCTTCCCTTAGTGCCTTTGGATACAATGACATACCCGTCAATTTCGGTCAGAACTCCCGGATCTTTGGGCTTTCTAACTTCAAAAAGCTCTGCAACCCTGGGAAGACCTCCGGTAATATCCTTGGTCTTGGTTGTGGCTCTCGGCAGTTTTGCAATGACATCTCCTGCCATGACCTGATCATCATCTTCAACTTTCAGAATGGCATTTACCGGCAGATAATACCTTGCCGCCATTTTAGAATTGGGAAGTTTAACACCTTTTCCTTCCTTATCCTTGATGGTTATTCTCGGTCTTATCTCACTGTCCCTGCCTTCGATAATGGTACGGGAAACCTTTCCGGTTACGGGGTCTATCTGTTCCTGAACCGTATTGCCGACCTCAATATCGGCAAACCGCACCCTGCCTGAAACCTCGGTGATAATCGGTGTTGTAAAAGGATCCCAGGTAGCGATGACATCCCCTGGCTCTACTTTCTGGCCGTTTTTAATATGAAGGGTGGCTCCATAGATAACGTTTTCTTTGGCTCTTTCCCGCCCTTCTTCTCCAACAATGGTAATTCCGCCGCCCTTACGGTTCATGACAATAATTTCATTCCCGGCAGAAACAACGGTCTGGATATCTTCATTGAATTGTAATATCCCCCCCACCCTTGCCTTAATCTCGGCAACCTCAACCTTTCTGGATGCCGTACCCCCGATATGGAAGGTTCTCATGGTCAACTGGGTTCCCGGCTCACCAATGGACTGGGCCGCAACGATACCGATGGCCTGGCCGATCTCCACGGTCTCTCCATGGGCAAGATCCCGGCCATAACATCTGGAGCAGACCCCATGCTTGGAATTGCAGGTGAGTACGGAACGGATTTTGACTTTCTGGACCCCTGCCTCTTCAATTTTTTTGACATGGGTTTCTGTCAGCTCAGTGTCGGCTCCGACAATAAATTCATCAGAATAAGGATCACGGATATCTTCCTGGGTGACCCGTCCTAATATTCTTTCTCCAAGGGTTTGAATAACCTCACCCCCTTCATAAAGAGCCTCAACCTCGATTCCATTGATGGTTCCACAATCAACCTCAACAATGGTGCAATCCTGGCCCACATCGGCCAGACGCCGTGTCAGATATCCGGAATTGGCGGTCTTCAAAGCCGTATCTGCCAGACCTTTTCGGGCACCATGGGTTGAGATAAAATACTGAAGGACCGAAAGACCTTCCCTGAAGCAGGCTGTGATCGGATTTTCAATAATTTCTCCTGAAGGCTTGGCCATCAACCCTCGCATTCCGGCCAACTGGCGCATCTGATCCTTGCTGCCGCGGGCGCCGGAGTCTGCCATGATATAAACGGCGTTCAAATTCTCGGCTGAATCCTCATCCTTGGCGCCGGTCGGATTTTTCATGACTTCCATCATGGCATTGGCAATATCGTCCGTGCTCTGGGCCCAGATATCCACCACCTTGTTATATTTCTCACCCTGAGTAATCAATCCTTCGGAATACTGATTTTTAATATCTTCAATATTTTTCTCTGCTTTGGCAATGATATCCCATTTCTGATCCGGAATAATCATGTCGTCAATACAGATGGAAAGGCCGCCCAGTGTAGAATACTTATACCCGATGTCTTTAAGGCGATCGGAAAGGATAACGGTTTCCTTCAGTCCGATATTCCGATAGGCATAATCAATCAGCTTTACAATGGAAGATTTATCCATCAATTTGTTGACCAGATTAAAAGGAAGCGTGGTTTTACGCTCATCGACCTTGAATATAGTATAATATTCACCTATTTTTCGGATATCGGTAAATTGTTCCTCTTTTAATCCGAAAAGCTGTTCCACAATAATTTCAGAAACCTGGAACAGATTTTTAAATTCTTTTCGGGTTAACAGATCCGTCTTTCCCCTGGTCTTTTTAAGCTCGTCATCGGAATATTTTTTTAATATCTTATCAAATTCCTTGCCCGCTTTTAATTCCTCCAACGCAGCTTCACAGCCTTCCAGGGAACGGGTTCTGATTCTGCTGAGGGATAAGAGGGTGTCACCGGGGATCGTTTCCCAGAGAAGAATCCTGCCTGTGGTGGTATCATGCATTTCGTCATCAATCCGGACCTTGATCTTTGCATGCAGGGAAAGTTCCCCGGCATCAAATGCAGATCTGACTTCATCAAGGCTTGAAAAATGGACACCTTCACCTTTCTGATTTCTTACTCCCCGGGTCATATAATAAATGCCCAGAACAATATCCTGAGTGGGCACGATAATGGGCTGACCATTTGCCGGGGAAAGAATATTATTGGTGGACAGCATCATGATTCTGGCTTCCAACTGGGATTCAAGAGAAAGCGGAACATGAACGGCCATCTGGTCACCGTCAAAGTCGGCATTAAAAGCAGGGCAGACCAGAGGGTGAAGCTGAATGGCTTTTCCTTCAATCAATACCGGTTCAAAGGCCTGAAATCCCAGCCGGTGAAGCGTAGGAGCCCTATTGAGCATTACAGGATATTCCTTGACAACGGATTCAAGGGCATCCCAGACTTCGGTTTCTTCTCGTTCGACCATTTTCTTGGCACTTTTAACCGTTGAAACAAGACCTTTTTGCTCCAGGTAATTATAAATAAACGGTTTAAACAGCTCAAGGGCCATTTTTTTTGGAATGCCGCACTGGTGAAGCCTTAACTCGGAACCAACGGTGATAACCGTACGACCGGAATAATCCACACGTTTGCCTAAGAGGTTTTGCCGGAAACGGCCTTGTTTCCCTTTTAAGGTATCACTCAAGGATTTCAGGGGCCGTTTGTTGGTACCGGTAACAACCCTTCCGTGACGCCCATTATCAAACAGAACGTCAACCGCTTCCTGGAGCATTCGCTTTTCATTTCTGACGATGATATCAGGGGCATTCAGGTCCACTAGCCTTTTAAGACGGTTATTTCTATTCAGAACCCTGCGGTACAGATCGTTCAGGTCCGAGGTTGCAAACCGTCCCCCTTCAAGGGGAACAAGGGGCCGAAGGTCCGGCGGAAGAATCGGACAAGCCGTCAATATCATCCGTGCCGGTTCAATGCCGGAGGTTAAAAACGCATCAATAACCTTAAGGCGCTTGGCCATTTTCTGCTGCTTGGCAACAGACTTTGTGGATTGAATTTCTTCTTTTAATTCATCGTGTACCTGCTGAAGATTGATCTCGTTCAACAGCCTTAAAATTGCTTCAGCACCGATACCGGCCTCAAATCCTTCTTCGCCGAATGTTTCCTGGGCTTCATAATATTGATCGTCTGAAAGAAGCTGGAGCCGTTTAAGACTTGTTTCTTTTGGATCAATGATAATATAAGAGTCAAAATACAAAACCTTTTCAAGGCTTTTCAGTGTCAAATCAAGAACATTACCGATTTTGCTGGGAAGACTTTTCAGAAACCAGATATGAGATACAGGGGACGCCAGCTCAATATGCGCCATTCTTTCCCGGCGCACCTTTGACTGAATGACTTCCACACCGCATTTTTCACATACAACTCCCCGGTGTTTCATACGTTTGTATTTACCGCAATTACATTCATAATCCTTGGTCGGGCCAAACACCTTCGCACAGAACAACCCGTCTCTTTCGGGTTTGAATGTCCTGTAATTGATTGTTTCAGGCTTTTTTATTTCACCATGAGACCACTCTCGAATCTGGTCTGAAGATGCAAGGCTTATTTGAACAGCCTGATAAATCTTAGGATCTTTTGGTTTTGCGAAGAAATCGTATATATTATCCAATGTCTTCTCCTTATTTGCTTCCTTCTATGAGATTCATATCCAACCCCAGGCTGTTCAATTCTTTAATAAGAACCCTGAAAGATTCAGGCATCCCCGGTTCAAGAACGTTCTGGCCTTTTACTATTTTTTCATACATTCTGGTTCTTCCGGTCATATCATCGGATTTGACCGTTAAAAATTCCTGTAATGCATGAGCGGCACCGTAGGCTTCCATGGCCCAGACCTCCATTTCTCCCAACCGCTGTCCGCCGAATTGCGCCTTTCCACCCAGCGGCTGTTGTGTCACCAGAGAATAAGGCCCAATGGAACGGGCATGCAATTTATCATCGACCAAGTGGTGAAGTTTAAGCATATACATGGCCCCTACGGTTACCGGTTTGGCAAAGGGCAAACCGGTTCTGCCGTCATACAGCACAGACTGTCCGGAAGAATCAAACCCGGCCATTTTGATGAGATGTTTGATCTCATCCTCGCTTGCCCCATCAAAGACAGGGGTGGCCATATGCACCCCTTTCCGGTATAGGGTTGCAAAATCAATGAGTTCCTTATCAGACATTTTTTCAATATTTTTGACAATGGCGTCCTCTCTTCTGTTGGCCTTCTGGACGTCTGTCAAAGAGAAGATATCCGTTACCTTTTTTCTCAATTCCTTTAATTTCATCTGGGTCAAAAGTTCATCAATCTGCTGCCCCAGACCATAGGCTGCGTGTCCGAGATGAATTTCCAGGATCTGACCGACATTCATTCGGGAGGGAACACCCAATGGATTCAGGACCATGTCCACAGGTCTGCCGTCTTCAAAATAGGGCAGATCCTCCACCCGCAAAATTCGTGAAACAACCCCCTTGTTCCCATGGCGGCCTGCCATTTTATCTCCCACGGAAAGGACCCTTTCCATGGCAACGCTTATTTTAATCATTTTAAGAACACCAGGCGGCAAATCATCCCCTTTTTCAAACCGGGATACCTGCCGGTTAAAATGCTCTCTTGCCTTTTTGATCTGAACCTGGGCGCTCTCAAGAATCATCTGAGCCTTTTCCGTGGCAACGGCATCTTTCACCGCCACATGGACAAGTATGGACACCGGAATATCCTGAAAAATTCCGGATTTCACCTTTGTCCCTGATTTCAACAGAATTTTTCCTGTCTTTTCTAGATCATTGACGGTCTTGTGGCCATCCAGAACAGATTCGATTTTTTCCCGGGCCACATCGGAAATGATCTTGATTTCATCATCCCTGTCTTTTTCAAGCCGTTCGATTTCATTGTCTTCAATCAGTCTAGTCCGGTCATCCTTTGATAACCCTCTTCTTGAAAATACTTTGGCGTCGATGACCTTTCCTTTTACCCCCGGAGGCACACAGAGAGAGGTGTCTTTCACGTCTCCCGCTTTCTCGCCAAAAATAGCCCGAAGCAGTTTTTCTTCAGGAGAAAGCTGGGTTTCTCCTTTGGGGGTAATTTTTCCCACAAGGATGTCACCGGATTTGACTTCGGCGCCCAGCCGTATAATTCCGCTTTCATCCAGATTCTTTAAGGCTTCTTCGCCGACATTGGGAATATCACGGGTAATTTCTTCTTTTCCGAGTTTGGTGTCCCGGGCCAGAACTTCAAACTGCTCGACATGGACAGAGGTATATACACCATCTTTAACTAGCCGCTCGCTGACAAGAATTGAATCCTCATAATTGTATCCGTCCCAGGGCATGAAGGCCACGGTCACATTTTTTCCAAGGGCGAGTTCACCCATCTCTGTGGAAGGTCCGTCCGCAATGACCTGACCGGCCTTGACTTTTTCACCTTTCACAACAATGGGTCGATGATTGAAACAGGTGTTCTGGTTGGAACGGACAAATTTTGTGCAATTATATATGGATACGGCTTTTTCAAAGCTGCCCGCTTCACTGTCATTATTCCGGACAACAATGCGTTTTGAGTCCACATCAACCACGACACCATCATAGTCTGCGACAATCGTGACCCCGGAATCCCTTGCAACAACACTCTCCATCCCGGTTCCGACAAGAGGCGCCTCGCTTTTAATAAGCGGTACGGCCTGACGTTGCATATTGGAACCCATCAAGGCCCTGTTGGCATCATCATTTTCAAGAAACGGAATCAAGGATGCGGACACGGATACCAACTGGTTTGGCGATACATCCATGAATTTGACGTCCTGATTCTCTATCATTTCAAATTCACCGGCCACCCGTGACGATACCAGAGGATTAATAAATTTATTACTAATATCAAGGGGTGCATTGGCCTGGGCGATAGGATGCTCTTTTTCTTCAAAGGCGGACAGGTGTTTGATAACATTGGAAACATTGCCTTCATTGGCAACCCTGTAGGGTGTTTCAATGAACCCGAAATCATTCACCCGGGCATAGGTGCATAAAGAAACAATCAGCCCGATATTCGGACCTTCCGGCGTTTCAATGGGACAGATTCTGCCGTAATGGGATGGATGCACGTCCCGGACTTCAAAACCGGCTCTTTCTCTTGTCAGACCCCCTGGGCCAAGGGCGGACAGCCTTCTTTTATGGGTTGTCTCAGACAAGGGATTGGTCTGGTCCATAAACTGTGACAACTGGGACGTCCCGAAAAATTCCCGGACAACGGCAGACACAGGCTTGGGATTGATCAGATCATGGGGCATCATGGCATCCACTTCCTGCATGCTCATTTTTTCCTTAATGGCCCTTTCCATCCTAACAAGTCCGATCCGGTAATGGTTTTCAAGAAGCTCTCCGACTGCCCGGACACGTCTGTTCCCAAGATGATCGATATCATCCACCTGACCCTGGGTATCCTTAAGTTCAATCAGGGTTGAGGCCGTCAGCAGAATATCTTCTTTCCGTAAGGTTTTCACATCGATCATGGTGTTTATCCCCAGACGATGATTCATTTTTAAGCGGCCGACCTTTGACAAATCATAATAGGCCTGTCTGAAAAATAGATGGTCAATGAAATCCTGAGCCACTTCGACTGTTGCCGGATTTCCCGGCCTGAGCCTTCGGTAAATATCCATCAAGGCTTCTTCTTTTCTCTCAATTTTATCGGATACAAGGGTTTTTCTCATGGAATCCGAGCTTCTTGGGTCTACATAGAGAATATTAAAATCATGAAGCCCTTTTTCTTCGAGCCGCTCAAAGCTTTCTTCCGTTATAATTTCTCCGGCTTTGAAAAGGAGATTTTCGGTGCCTTCATCAAAGATATGCTGGGCAAACGATTTACCGATCAATTCGCTCTCTGAGACAGGTATATAATCCAAGCCGTCATCTTCGAGTTGTTTCAATGCGCGTTTTGTAAAGATTCTTCCTTTTTTAACAAGAACCTCACCCGTCTTTGGAGATGCAATATCAAAACTGGCTCTCTGGCGTTTGAGGTTTTCCTGGGAAAATTCTTTAAAAAATGACCCGTCTTTTTTAACAATATGCTCTTTGTTATAAAAGAAATCCAAGATATCTTCACTGGTATACCCAAAGGCTTTAAAAAGGATGGATACGGGAAATTTCCGTCGCCTGTCAATTCTGATATACACAATATCCTTGGCATCGATTTCCATATCGATCCAGGACCCTCTGACAGGAATCACCCGGGCATTGTAAATAATCTTACCGGTGGAATAATTCTTACCTTTGTCATGATCAAAGAAGACCCCTGACGAGCGATGAAGCTGGCTTACAACGGCTCTCTCGGTACCGTTAACAATAAAAGTCCCCTGCCGGGTCATCAACGGAATAGTGCCGAAATAAATTTCCTGTTCCTTGATATCACGGATCGTTGAGTGCTCCGTCTCCTTGTCAAAATCATAAACAACAAGGCGAACCTTGATATTCACCGGGATATCATAGGTCATTCCCCTTGAAATGCACTCTTTTATGGAATGTTTTGCTTCACCAAATGAATATGAGACATATTCCAGTGACGAGGTATCTGAAAAATCCTTAATGGGAAAAACAGATTTAAAAACAGCATGAAGTCCTTTTTCTTCCCTTTCTTCAGGCAAGACATCCTTTTGCAGGAAGCTTTCATATGAATTTCTTTGCATCCCGATGAGATCAGGGATATCAATGATTTTTCTTATGCTGCCAAACTCTTTTCTAATACGCTTATTTGTCAAAAGACTTCCGGTCATGACATCTCCAAATATGAGTTTTTCCAACCGTAAAAGCGGAGGCAAGGCAGTAAATACTGCTTTGCCCCCGCACAATTTTTATGTACTCTAAAACCAGAATACCGGACTATTTTACAGAAACCTGTGCACCGGCACCTTCTAATTGTTCTTTAATTTTGATCGCTTCTGCTTTGGGAATACTTTCTTTTACCGGTTTTGGTGCTTCTTCAACAAGGGCTTTTGCTTCTTTCAAGCCAAGACCTGTAATCGCTCTGACTTCCTTGATGACATTGATCTTTTTGTCACCGGCTGCTTCAAGGACAACTGTAAATTCAGTCTGCTCTTCCTGGGCGGCTGCGGCATCGCCCGTCGGTGCGGGGCCTGCTGCAAAAGCCATAGGGGCTGCAGCAGTAACGCCGAATTTGGTTTCAAGTTCCTTTACAAGCTCGGAAAGTTCAAGAACACTCATGTTAGATATAAATTCGATAACATCAGCTTTTGTGACATCAGCCATTTTTTTCTCCTAAAATAAAACTATAATAAAATTTTACAAATAATTGTCTGTTTTGTTTCCAATTGTCTATGCTGCTTCTTTTTGATCTTTAATCGCATTGAGAACATTAACAAAGGCACGGGGAACGCCGGAAAGAACATTGACCAATGAGGTTGGAACCGCATTCAGCGTATATACCAGTTGGCCGAGGAGTTCTTCTTTGGATGGTAATTTTGCCAGTTGTTTGATGTCTTCCGGACTGATTAGCTTACCTGATAAAGCACCTGCTTTGATTTCTAATTTATCATTGTCCTTTGCAAAATTCATCAAAATTTTTGCAGGAGCAACCGGATCTTTTTTGGACAAAATGATGGCATTGGGGCCCTTGAAAAAATCCTTCATCAGGGCGCCATCTGTTCCTTCAGATGCCCGTTCCAGCAAAGAATTCTTTACAACTTCAAGCCGTATCCCTTCTTTTCTCAGCAGGGCTCGCAGTTCCGTCATTTTCGATACATTGAGACCTTTATAATCTACAAGTATCGAAATTTCAGACTCTTTGAAGTCTTTTGCCAGTCTTTCTACAACTTCTTTTTTCTGGGAAATATTCAGCAATTTTTTACACCTCCTTCCATTAATTGAATTTATTCCGAAGGTGCCGACGAAACCAAAACAAAATCATATTATCTTCCATCTCGGCAGGCCGGCAGATCCGATTATATGCTTCAAAAAAGCACACCTACTGTCTATGACAGGTTTAAACCGCTTATTTAATCAACGCTGGGTCAATTTTTATACCAGGCCCCATGGTTGATGAAACACTGATTGTTTTCAGATAAGTCCCTTTGCTCCCTGCCGGTTTTAATGCAACAAGCCTATCGAGAAATGCCTTGACATTTTCCGATAATTTTTGTGCGCCAAAAGAAATTTTTCCCACAGGAACATGAACAATACCCGCTTTTTCTACCCTGAAATCGATCTTACCAGCTTTTAATTCATTAATCGCCTTGGTCAGCTCGAAGGTAACGGTTCCGGTTTTTGCATTGGGCATCAATCCTCTGGGCCCCAAAACTCTTCCCAGCTTTCCGACGGCGCCCATCATGTCCGGAGTTGCAATGGCTTTATCAAATCCAAACCATCCTTCTTGAATTTTTTTGATGGTTTCTTCATCGGCAATAAAATCTGCCCCTGCATCCAGGGCTTCTTTCTCTTTTTCGCCTTTTGCAAAAACCAATACTTTTACATCTTTACCAAGCCCATTGGGCAATACAACGGTACCTCGAACCATTTGATCGGCATGCCGCGGGTCAACGCCTAATCTAACGGCCACATCAACCGTTTCATCAAATTTCACATAACTTGAAGAGACGGCCAGTTCCAAGGCATTCAATGGATCATATTGAACCGTTCTATCGACCTTTTTTAGTGCTTCTGTATGTTTTTTACTCCGCTTTGGCATTTTTCATCACTCTTTTACTTAAAGTTAAATTACTTCTATCCCCATGCTTCTTGCCGTGCCGGCAATAATTCTTGCGGCGGCGGCAATATCTGAGGCATTTAAATCTTCTTTTTTTGTTGTGGCAATTTCAATGATCTGGTCCTTGGTAACAGTTCCGACCTTTTCTTTATTAGGCACGCTGGAACCCTTTGCAATCTTGGCGGCAGCCAGCAACAATCGGGACGCCGGCGGTGTTTTGGTAATAAAGCTGAAAGATCTATCCTGATAAACGGTGATGACCACCGGGATAATAGATCCTACATCATTGGCGGTTCTCGCATTAAAAGACTTACAAAAATCCATGATATTCACGCCATGCTGACCCAGTGCAGGACCAATCGGCGGAGATGGATTTGCTTTTCCGGCTTGAACCTGAAGCTTTATTTGTGTCATTACTTTTTTTGCCATTTTTTAACTCCTGAAACTCACAATTTAACCATTGTTTAATTTGGTGTTTACTTTTGGTATTATATTTTTGAGACCTGTATGAAATTCAGCTCAACCGGGGTGGCGCGTCCAAAAATGCTCACCAGAACTTTTATCTTTTCCTTATCCGGAGACACATCTTCCACAGTACCGGTAAAATTTGTAAAGGGTCCGTCAATGACTTTAACCTCATCTCCCTGCTCAAAGAAATATTTGGGCTGGGGTTTGTTTTTCCCCTGTTGCATCCTATCAATTATAGTCTTTGCTTCTTTTTCACTTATGGGAGCGGGTTTGTTCTTTCCACCGAGAAATCCCGTAACTTTTGCGGTAGAGCTGACAATATGCCATGTATCATTGTCCAGATGCATCCTGACCATGATATAGCCTGGATAAAACTTCCTGGAAGATTCCCTCTTTTTACCATCCACAAGTTCAACAATATTTTCAGTCGGTATGAGAATCTCTCCAAACTTCTCGGGTTGCTTGGATGCTTGAATTTTTTCTTCCAATGCAATCTTTACTTTCTGCTCATGGCCAGAATATACATGTACGATATACCATTTTAGAGACATGTTACAACCCTTGTTTTATGTCAGCACGACCTGAACAAGCTTTGCCAGACCAAAATCAAAAAGTCCAAGGAAAGCTGCAACAACAAAAACAAAAATAATCACCACTATTGTTGTTCCGGTTACCTGTTTTCGTGTCGGCCAGGTTACTTTTTTTAATTCAACCTTTACTTCTGTTAAGAAGTCAGCGGCTTTTTGAAAAAAATTGGGTTCGCCGGTTTGAATTTCCGTCAGAGATTTTTCCTGTTTTGCTTTTAAAGGGCTTGCAACCGTTTCAGATTTGGAAACCAAAATTTTACCGGAGCTTGCTTCCGAGTCAATGATATTTTCCGAATCTGTTTTTTTCTTTTTCTTTTCGCTGTCCGGCTTCTTTTTTAGTAATCGTGACATACCACCCCTAAGTGATTAAGCAACCTGAATATTTCCCATCCATTTTAAAAAAATTGGCAGGTCAGGAGGGAGTCGAACCCCCAACTCCCGGATTTGGAGTCCGGAGCTCTGCCAATTGGAGCTACTGACCTGCATGCTTTTTTTTGCTATTTTATCTTTGTTTCTCTGTGCAATAAATGCTTGTTACAGAATTTGCAGTATTTTTTAAACTCTATTTTATCAGGAGTCTTCCGCTTATTCTTTGTCGTTGTATAGTTCCTTCTCTTGCATTCCGTGCAGGCAAGAGCAATATTTACTCTATCCACTCGTCAACTCCTTTGAAGTTTATTGAACAATTTCACCGATAACGCCTGCGCCAACGGTACGGCCGCCTTCTCTAATCGCAAACCGAAGTTCTTTTTCCATGGCTATGGGGTTAATCAGTTCTACATTGATGGTTGCATTATCTCCGGGCATGATCATCTCAACCCCTTCATCCAATGTCAAAACTCCGGTGATATCCGTTGTTCTGAAAAAGAACTGCGGTCTATAGCCGGTAAAAAACGGTGTATGGCGACCACCTTCTTCCTTGCTCAGGGCATACATCTCTGCTCTGAACTTGGTATGAGGTGTGATGGTTCCGGGCTTGGCAACAACCTGGCCCCTTTCTACCTGTTCTCGCTTGGTCCCGCGCAAGAGAAGACCTACATTGTCTCCGGCCTGGCCTTCATCCAGAAGTTTTCTGAACATCTCAACACCGGTACACACCGTCTTGGATGTTTCCCGGATGCCTACGATCTCAATTTCTTCACCGGTTTTGATGATACCGCGTTCGATTCTTCCGGTCACTACTGTTCCACGACCGGATATACTGAACACATCTTCAACCGGCATCAGGAAGGGCTTGTCCGTGTCTCTTACCGGTACCGGTACGTAAGAGTCCAGTGTCTCCAGAAGCTGGAATATACATTTGGCTTCTTCACTTTTCACATCATCGCTTTCAAGGGCTTTGAGCGCACTGCCCCGGATGATCGGTGTGGTATCCCCCGGAAATTCATAGGTGTCCAGAAGTTCCTGAAGTTCCATCTCCACCAGCTCTATCAGTTCTTCATCATCCACCATGTCGCATTTGTTCAGGAACACTACAATTGTGGGCACACCGACCTGACGGGCAAGAAGGATATGTTCTCTGGTCTGGGGCATGGGGCCGTCATCGGCGCTGACCACCAGTATGGCGCCGTCCATCTGGGCCGCACCCGTGATCATATTCTTTATATAGTCTGCATGCCCCGGACAGTCAACATGCGCGTAGTGACGGTTGGGGGTCTCATACTCGACATGGGCCGTTGCAATGGTGATACCACGTTCTCTTTCTTCAGGCGCCTTGTCTATCTGGTCAAACGGAATATACGACCCAAACCCCTTCATCGCTGAATGCTTTGTGATTGCCGCCGTCAGCGTCGTCTTCCCATGATCGATATGACCAATTGTGCCTATGTTCACATGCGGCTTTGTCCGCGCAAATTTCTCCTTAGCCATCTTAATTCCTCCTGCCGTTTTTCTGGAGCCCATGACCGGAATCGAACCGGTGAACCTCTTCCTTACCAAGGAAGCGCTCTACCGACTGAGCTACATGGGCTCAAAAAAAGGCGATTCAAATTAATAATTTAACTCAAACCATTGTTCCAGCGGAAATCTAAAGAAGTGGAGCGGGAGACGAGGCTCGAACTCGCGACATTCAGCTTGGAAGGCTGAAGCTC
>CAZAHK010000044.1:0-24200 GCA_964484555.1 uncultured Desulfobacula sp. | reverse complement strand
TTCAGTGCCGTTTGAACCCCTCTTTTGCCGGCGGCAGATAATTTTTCAGGTCAATGAGGGCTTTGGGTTTTAATATAAAGATCAAGCTTCACCTGCTGATCATGACTCAGGCCGACAAATTTGAGCCTGTATGTTTTGTTTTTTTTTTCAGACGCCCCATTGTGGTTTTCAGTCAAAGGGTCAAAGATTAAACAGCCTTTTAAATTTTCAACAAAAATATCTCCGGCATCATTTAAAATATCACAGCAAAGGTCATTGTCCCGGCTTAAATCAAGTCCATCGGCCCGGAATGAAAGTCCGCCTAATCCGATATCAATCAATTGAGTCTTGATGATTTCATTTCCCCTGACCTGAACAAATGAGGATTTTCCAGGCATATACCGCTTGTTTTTTCTTCTTTCCGAAGCGTTCACCAAATTAATAATCCGGGTTTTGCCCGCATAGGGTTGTGTTTCATACCGGGTGATATTGTCCAAGCGGGTCAGGGCCATATTGATTCGTTGACTCTGATGTTTGATCCGTTGCAGGTCCTCAAGCATTGTATCATTCTCAGAGAGTTTCATGGACAAAAGCTCGGTGGATCCCAGCAGCACTTGCAGCGGCTGCCTGATCTCATGGCAGACCGCACCGGCCAGCTCCACAACGACCTTCAGACGTTCTTTTTCTTTTTTCTCTGCTTCCATCTCCGCCTGTTTACTCATATCCAGAACGGCGATCAGGATTTCCCGGGATAAAGACGGACTCTTTTCAATAGGTTCCGCCGGTTGAACCGACAAAAGGGTATGGATGATATCCTGGTTGGATTTTATCAGCCGAAGCTCCATGTGCCGGGTCACCGGGGTTTGGAAAAAGGCCTTGAATCTTCCGAAGAACTGATTTCTATCCTCCTCTGCAATAAAATTGATAACCGGTTTGTGGATTATTGTGTCAAGGTCCATATTCAGCAGGGTTAAAAGGGTCTGGTTTGATTTTTGAATCATGCCGTTTTCATCGACACAGAGATATCCCACAGGGGCCTGGTTAAACAAAATGAAATACCGGTCCAGGGATTTCTGAAGATCTTCCTGGGCCTGTCTGAGTTCATTGTTCTGCATCTCCAGTTCCACCTGGTGAACTCTCAGCTCATGGATAATGGCCTTTGGATCTCCATCACAGGGCGCCTCAATCGATGGCTCGGTTTCCTGCACCCTCTGTTCCGCTTTTCGTCTAAGTCTTTTGTTGGAATTTTCCGGGTTCTGTCTCATGTGAAGATCTCTCCTGTCACACGCAGTCTTCCGGCAATCCGGAAATATTGCGTTCAGTTGTTGCAACGGCCACAGCCGTTCCTGCTTCATCCATCAATTGGGTTACGGTCAGGAAGATGTCCAGGACATCCCCGTTGCGGGTCCGTCTCTGGGTTTTAAACCGGGTGACGGCATCTCCCCTGCGGATGAGGTTGATATAATCAAGGGCAGTGTCCTTTATCTTCTCCGGTACAAGGTCCCGGATATTCATCTTCAGGGCTTCGGCTTCGGAAAATCCGTAAATTTTCTGTGCCCCCAGGTTCCAGGCGGTTATGGTGCCGTCAAAATCATGGACCGTCACTGCATCATTGGAGTCCCGGACCACTGCGGCAAACCTCTGAAGCCTGAGTTCACTGATTTTACGCTGGGTAATAGTGATAAAGACGATCACCACGCCCGAAAAAAACTGTTTGGATATCTTATAGGGATGGATTTTTACCAGATACCATTCATGGGCATTTGTAAACATCTCCTTTTCAATCCCGACACCGGTTTCCATAACATTTTGAAAGATCCTGATCAGATCTTCGTTGTTTATGGAATGGGCGATGTGGCCAATGGGCCTGCCAAAATCTTTATCCGTTATTTTAAACAGCTCGGCAATCTGGGGGGTAAATTGCCGGATGGCCAGATTTTCATCCAGAAACAAGATCGGAATCTGTAAATTAATGAATAGATTTTCAAGATCATTTTTAAGGTCCACCAGCTCAAAATTTTTACCCTGGTATTCGGCATTGACCGTATACAATTCCTCGTTCACGGACTGCAATTCTTCATTGGTACTCTGTAATTCTTCATTGCTGGCCATGAGTTCTTCATTGGTGGCCCCCAGCTCCTCATTGGATGTTTCCAATTCTTCGATGGTTGTCTGAAGGCTTTCCCGCGTGAATTGAAGCTCATTTTCAAGATTTTCAATCCGTTTTTCAATGTGCACGTCAATTTCCTGGATCGGCCCCTCCTCAGGAACCGGGTTTTCCTTTGCATCTTCCAGGAGAATGGCTGCCAGAACCGGTTCATTTGCTTTCTGAAATACCGGGTGGATTTCCATCCGGGCCGTTACCAGGGCTTCTTTATGATGAACCTGAATACTCGAGTATTTGACCGCTGTTCTGTCTTTAAAGACTTTTTGCAGACCAGCCATGACCGGGACCAGCATTTCTTTGGTCAGAACCCGGGACAAATCGTTGATGGGTTTGCCGGATGGAAATTTTAAAAATTTCTCAGTATCGCCCAGAACATAAAGGATTTCGTTTTCTTCGCTGACCAGAAGGATGAGTGATACATATTTTTTGGCCAGGGCTTCCAGGAGTCTTTCCTGCAAGCGTTCATGAACAAAGGTTCTGGTTTCCCGGTGACGGGTGAATATGGATTTTGAAGGGTATCTCTCCGGCACATATCGTTCCGGTATTCCCAGGATGGGAGAGCGTTTTCCTTTGGAGCGGTAAATTTTCCATTTATGATTCAGGGAGTCAAAATAATAATTCATCTCGCCGATGGATTCACTGCTGCCTAGAAAAAGAATACCACCAGGATTTAAGGCAAAATTAAATTTTTCCAGAGCCTTTTTTTGAAGAACGGGTTGCAGATAAATCAACATGTTCCGGCACGTCACGATATCAATTTTCGTAAACGGTGGGTCTTTCAGGATATTGTGCTGGGCAAATACCACCATTTCCCTGATCTGCCGGGATATCTGGAAATCAGTTCCTTTTCTGTAGAAATATTTTGCCAGTTGCCGGGGGGTCAGGTCAGCCGTAATGTTTTCATGATAGCATCCGTCCGAGGCCGCCAGAATCGCCCTTTTATCCACATCAGCGGCAAAAATTTTAACACGGATCTTTTTTCCCAGGGTCTCCATGATATCCTGACATAAAATGGCCAGGGTATAGGCTTCCTCTCCCGTGGAACAGCCCTCCACCCAGATGCGCAGCTCATTTTTATCCGCAGTCCTGAACCATTCCGGCAATATATTTTTACCGATCCATTCAAAGGCCTCGGGATCTCTGAAAAAATTAGTGACTCCGATGAGCAGCTCATTATAGAGGGTGGTGATCTCATTGGGGTAGCTTTCCAGAAACCGGATATAATCCTGGAGTTCATTCATCTGGTTGATGGTCATCCGCCGTTCAATTCGTCTCAGAACCGTGGCCTGCTTATAAAAGGTGAAATCCACCAAATGATTTTCACGAAGCATGGAAAAAATCCGGGTCAACCCGGTTTCATCGGCCAGGATCTGGGGTTGAGCCGTTATCTTCTGAGCAAAAGGGTGCTGAATACAAGAGAGGATATGGGATATCATTTTTTCCGGCGGCAGGATAAAATCGACGATCCCTGTTTCAATGGCACTTTTCGGCATGCCGTCAAACTGGGCGCTGGCCGGGTCCTGGGCAATGGTGATACCGAATTTTTCCTTGATATGCCGGATACCGCGGGAGCCGTCACTGCCGGTTCCGGACAGGATAACGGCAATGGCTTTGGCTTCCTTGTCTTCCGCAAGGGAGCTGAGGAAAATATCAATGGGAAGGTTTATCTGACGTTTGTTTTCCTCCGGCTTTGACAGCAGAAATTGATTATGAAAAATACGGATATTATACCCGGGAGGAATCAGATACACCGAGTCCGGTTCTGCCGCCATACCTTCCTCAACATAACAGATGGGCAGATCCGTGTCCCGGGACAAGAGTTCAACCATCATACTTTTATGATCTGCCGGCAGATGCTGAATCACGACAAAGGCAAGCCCGGTTTTCAGAGGGACGGTTTTGAACAATTCTTCAAGTGCGATCAATCCACCTGCAGAAGCGCCGATCCCGACGATATGGGTGGGGCCTGACGGGCTTTCAACATGATATTCAGGGGTTTTCATAGCGCTTCACTCCTTATCTTCATAGAGATCAAAATCCGGGTAATATTTTTTAGCACATTCCCGGCAGATACCATGACTGAAACGGGCTTCCGAATGGGTATGGATATAAGCTTCCACTTCCTGCCAGTAGCCTTTATCATCCCTTATTTTTTTGCAGTGGGAGCAGATGGGCAAAAGTCCGCAGAGTTGTTTAACCTGGCCCAGCGCTTCGGTGAGTTGACGGATTAACCGCTTATTGTCCTCTTCTGATGCTTTCCGTTCGGTAATATCCATGACCGTCAGCAAAAGTTCCTGGTCTTCGGCTCTTGTGCTGCCGGGCGTGCCGTCATGAAGGTCAGTTTTGATCAGGACATAGCATTCCTTGAAATGGGCGGAGATGATCCTGGCTTCAATCTGCTTATCCTTTGGGTTCTTGAGCAGGGCCTTGAACCGTGAACGAAACACCTGGGCATCCTCGGGCAGCAACAGGTCGGCAAAAGCCTTTTTTGCAGGCATGACCAACTCCTGCGCAATCATTTCTGCGAAGGTTTTGTTGAACTGGCGGATGATACCGGATTGATCCAGGATGACATATCCCACCGGTGCATTGTCAAACAGGCTGAAATATCTCCGGCGGTTGTCATCCAGTATTCTTTGGTTGTTCCGGAGTTCTTCGTTCTGGATTTCAAGTTCAATCTGATAGACCTGAAGTTCATGAATGAGATGGTGGATATTTTCCCGGCTGATATCGGTATCAGATTCGGGAAGCGTTAAAAGGATTTTTTCCGCTCGTTGCCTCAGGATTTCGGTTTTCTTTTCTACAGACATTCAGCACTCCTTATTCTTTCAAATTTCCTGGAACAGCACGGCCATTTGCCGATCCGGCAACGCAAAGGCGGTCACCCAGTAATTAACGGTTCGTTCCGGATGTTCATACCGCAGATCGTCCATGAAAAAGGCTTTTCCGGTTTCCACGACAGCGACAAACGCATCTGCAAGGCCTGTTTTCTTCGTGATCGTCCAGAGGTCGGTAAATAGTCTGCCTCTGGAGGCCTGGATATCAATCCCGGTCAACAGTTCGGCTTTCCGGTTGCCGCTTTCCAGAACCAGCTCCTTTTGTTCATTCAACCGGTAGATCAATAATCCGGATTTCATGTGCATGAAAATATCCTGGGCCATCTGCCGGGTTTTCTGTAAATCATGCCTCGTCTTTTTCAGCTCTGAAATATCCACAAAAGTGAACAGAGTACCGGCATAGGCATCCGGTCCCACGTGATAGGGCAGCACCCGGATGAGATAGGAAAGACCGTTTCGGCCCTCTTTTTCCATCACCCGGGCCTTTTTGGATGTATAAACTCCCGTTGCTTCCATGAGGGGGTCAAACTCCATGATATGGTGGGACAAATGATGGATGGGCCGCCCCAGATCCTTTTCAAGGACATTAAAAATCCGGGCCAGGCTTGGCGAATACTTTCTGATTTCATGGTTTTCATCCAGAATCAGAATATCAATTCCCGAGTTCGACAAAAGGTTTTCAACATCATTGTTCATTTCCGTCAGTTCCATGATTTTATTCTGATATTCTGAATTGACGGTGAACAGCTCTTCATTGGTGGACTGGAGTTCCTCATTGGTGGATTGGAGTTCTTCATTCCCGGCAAGCAGCTCTTCATTGGTGGCCTGAAGTTCTTCATTGGAGGTTTCCAGCTCTTCAATGGTGGCCTGAAGATTCTCTTTTGCAAACTGAAGCTCCATTTCAAGATCCTTGATCCGTTGATGCACGTCGGCACCGATATCATAGACGTCATGAACCGGGACTATTTTATCCGGCTCAGCCCCTGTTTCTTCAATAAAAACCGCCATAAGCGGGTCATGACCTTTCTGATCGGGCAGGGGAATGATCCTTAATTGGATGGTCTTGGTGTCCTCCTGATGTTTGAGCCTGATATGGTGATACACCAGTTCCTGCCTTGTTCTGAAAGCTTTCTGGATTCCTGTGGCCAGGGGGATGGACAGGTCCTTTCCCGTCATTTTGGTAATGTCGTAAATAATTTTTCCCGACGGCAGCCTGAAATATCCCTGGGGTTCACCAAAGACATGAAGAATCTCCATGGCTTCATTCACAATTGCGGATAAAGGAACAAACCGTGTTTCCAGGATACTCATATACCGTTCCATCATCCGGCTGTCTTCGGGCCTGGCATGGCGGTATCGGTTGTCTGTATAGGTAAAGATCCCAGGCTCTTTTCCGGGAAATCCCGGCTCAAAGGGCTTGTCGGTCAACAGGGGTTTGGCCGGATGTTTTCCAAGGGACCGGAACAGTTTGAATTTGAAGTTCAGGGTCTCAAAACACTCTGAAAGGTGGTCTCCCACAGTTTCACTGGTTCCGAGGAAGAGGATTCCGCCGGGGTTGAGGGAGAAATTAAAAAGTCCCATGACTTTTTTCTGGAGGACCGGCTGCAGGTAGATGAGCAGGTTTCTGCAACTGATGAGGTCTATTTTGGTGAACGGCGGGTCCTGGATCAGGTTGTGCTGAGCAAACACCACCATTTCCCGGATATGCCGGGCAATCTGATAATGATCGCCCTTTCGATAAAAATATTTTCCCAGAAGCCTGGGATTCAAATCTGCTGCAATACTTTCCGGGTAAATCCCGTTTCCGGCCTGGATCACGGCATCCCGGTCAAGATCGGTGGCAAATATTTTGACATCTCTTGTACTTCCATGGGCCTCCATGGCTTCTTTGGTAAGGATGGCCAGGGTATATGCCTCTTCGCCGGTAGAGCAGCCGGGAATCCAGAATCGGATCTCCCGGTTTATGGTTCGTTGGATAAGGTCGGGCAGACAGGATACCATGAGTTCATTCATGGCTTCCGGGTCTCTGAAAAAATGGGTGACGCCGATGAGCAATTCCCGGTATAAGGTCATGATTTCACCCGGATCTTTTTGGAGAAACGCGATATATTCATCAAGATGGTGAATGTGATTGATCATCATTCGCTGTTCAATGCGCCGGCTGATGGTTGAAAATTTATAATAGGTAAAATCCACCCGGGTTCTGTCACGCAGCAGGACAAAAATTTTTGCCATTCCCTGTTCATCTTCCAGAAGTTTTTTTTCCGTTTCTTCCGCTGCAGCATAGGGATGATCCAGAAATGCCATCAACTGATCCGCCATTTTTTCCGGAGGCAGGATAAAATCGACCAGGCCGGTTGAAATCGCAGCTCTGGGCATTCCATCGAATTTAGCGCCG
This sequence comes from uncultured Desulfobacula sp., assembly GCA_964484555.1. Classification (GTDB taxonomy): domain Bacteria; phylum Desulfobacterota; class Desulfobacteria; order Desulfobacterales; family Desulfobacteraceae; genus Desulfobacula. Next base: position 16,819 of record CAZAHK010000044.1, on the reverse strand, counting down.
GCCTCATTCTGGGCCATGATCATGCCGTTGTGCTCTTTGATGGCCCGGACGCCGCGGGTTCCATCGCTGCCTGTACCGGATAAAATGACGGCAATCGCTTTTTCCCGCTGATCTTCAGCCAGAGATGTTAAAAAAATGTCAATGGGCAGGCTAACCCCCTTGGGAGAGTCTTTATCTTTCAGGATCAGTCGGCCCTGGGAAATCGTCAGGTTTTTCTTTGGGGGGATCATATAAATATTGTCCGGCTCCACCATCATACCGTCTTTGGATCGATGAACCGGAATCCTGGTCTTTTTGGATAAAAGCTCCACCATAAGGCTTTTATAGTCAGGCGACAGATGCTGGATGACGATAAAGGCGATCCCGCTTTTTTCAGGCATTCGGCTGAAAAAGGCTTCAATGGCTTCCAGTCCGCCGGCAGAGGCGCCAACGCCGACATAAAGGGCTATTTCTTCTGCAATGTTTCCCGGCATTTTTTCGCCCAGAGATTATTTTTTTATCCCCATTGTTCAATCCTTTACCGTAACACAAAAGAATCTGCCTGTTGATGACAAAAAAGTAGCAGGTAAGTGTCAGGTTAAACCTGATATTTCAGGAGAGCGAAAGCAGAAGTGCCCTCAGATTTTTTTTGGCTTTGCTGATATCGAGTTTTTTCCGGATATTGTTTCTGTGGAAATGAACTGCCCGGGTGCTGATATTCAATATGCCGGCGATTTCTTTGCTGGTTCTGCCGGATTTGATAAAGTCGGCAACCTTGATTTCTGCGGGCGTGAACCGCCGGTAAAGGGAGGAGAATGATTTTTCAAGGGGGTAAATGCTTTCCTTGAGGTGGGTCTCCAAGATGTCTGAAACGGTTAAAATATCTTCCCGCAGATCACATGTTCTGAGCTGTTCAATATATGGAAACACCAGGGCCTCAAGATTATTTAATATGGTGTCGGTAATTTTCTTTTTATCCTCTTCCCTCTTTTCAAGGAGCACATTTAACGCAATGTTTTTTTCTTTCAAATGGTTAAGGTTCATATCCAGAGCTTTTCGGGTAAATTCTCTTTCTGAATAAATCTTCAGAACCGGGGCCAGAAAGGCGGACATGGATTCAAGGCTGTTCTGGTCCTCCAGGGAGAAATCCGAGGTTTTATCCATCAGGGCAATTTGTCCGACAAGGGTTTCCTCTGCCGTCAGGGTTATCACCAGGGCATTTTTTAAAAATCCGTATCCATCCGGCAGGTCAATGTTTTTATTATAAAGAGAGGCTTTTTTCTCTTTCATGGATTTTTTGCCCAGGCCTGTCCAGTCTTTTTTTCTATGTCTGACAGGGACATCGCAGGCATCCGGCGGAATGACCAGGTCTCCTTTACCGTTAAAATAACCCAAATATCCGTGTGGACTTTCAAATTGCTTCTGCAAAAGCTCAAGGACATAGGGCAGGGCATTGAAATTTGGATGGATGAGAAAAAAATTCAGCATCCGATTTCGCACGGCAAGGTCATCATGGGATGCCTTCAGGGCTTCATGGGCCTTTTTTCGTCCGGCCATGAGAACCCGAACCATGGCATGGACCCGGGCTTTGAATTCCGAATTGGAGATGGGCCTTGCAATATATCCATCGGCTCCGCCATATAGCCCGTCTGCCTGATCCGATGATGAGGTCTTTAAGCCGGACATCAGGACGATGAAACTGTCTCCCAAAAATGGATCTGCCTTGATCTGCCGGCAAACTTCAGTGCCCAGGATATCCGGCAGCATGACATCCAGAAGAATCAGGTCCGGTTTGATTTTTTGAGCCGTTTCCAGCCCTGCTTGACCGGATGTGGCCTCAACCACCTGATACCCTTCCGATTTAATGATTATGGAGGATGCCGACAGAACATCCGGGTCATCATCCACAATCAATATGGTTATATCCTGATTCATGGCCGCATATCCATGGGTGTCATTTTCAAAGCTCATACAAATTCATATCCGGATAAAGCGTTTCCGCACATTCCCGGCAGATGCTGTGACTGAATTCAGCCTCTGAATGTTTCTGAATATAGGTTTCGATCCGGCTCCAATATCCTTTGTCATCCCGGATTTTTTTACAATGCATGCAAATGGGTAAAAGTCCGCTTAATTGCTTCACCTTTGCAAGCGCTTCTCTGAGTTCAAGGATCAAATGATCCCGTTCACGCTCGGCCCTCAGGATCCGGGCTGTGGAATTGATCCGGGCTTTTAATTCCATGTTGGATACGGGCCTTGCAATATACCCGTCTGCTCCGACATCGAGCCCTTCAGCCTGTTCCAGGGATGAAATTTTCAAACCGGACGTCAGGACCACGAAAGTCGTTTTTAATAATGGATCTGCCTTGATCTGCCGGCAGATTTCAGTCCCCTGGATATCCGGCAGCATGACATCCAGAAGAATGAGGTCCGGCTTGTTTTTTCGTGCTATTTTCAAGCATTCTTCACCGGTTGTGGCTTCCATCACCTGATAGCCTTCTGATCCGGCAATTCTGGAGGAGGCGGATAGAACATCCGGGTCGTCCTCGACAATTAACACTGTAATATCCTTATGCATGGTGCGTCTAATCCTTTAATGGCAATGTAAAACGGATGGTTGTTCCCAACCCCGGTTGGCTGTGAACCTGGATTTCCCCTCTGTGGGCCATGATGATTTTCCGTGCGATCACCAGGCCCAGTCCCGTGCTTTTTTCACCCGAGGTTTTTTCTGCCTTTGTCTTTTTAAAAGGCTTGAACAATTTATCCATGTCTTCTGGAAAAATTCCAGAGCCCTGGTCCTTTACCTCGAAAACAAGATGTTGCGGGTCAAGGAAAAGATTGATGATGACGGTTGAACCCGGGTTACTGTGTTCTATGGCATTGGAAACCAGATTTGTCAAAGCCTGTTCGATTTTGGAAGCATCAAGGGGAACCTGTGGACAGGCTTTTGGGGGGATAACCCGCAGTTCAATCTCTTTTTTTGCAGCCTGAAGGCGATTTGGCTTCAGGCTTTTCTCCAGGACGTTGATCACATCGGCGGGCTTCAGATCCAAGTCAAATACGCCGGCTTCTATGGCAGCAACGTCCAAAAAATCGTCCACCAGCTTTTTCATAAACAGGCTTGAATTCTGAATGGTATTTAAAAAATCCCTTTGTTCAGTGTTCATGCAGATGGAGATTTCTTCCAGCAGAAATTCAGAATAGGTGAGGATGAGGCCGATGGGCTTTCTTAAATCATGGGCAGCCATGCCCAGGAATTGGTTTTTTTCCAGATTGAGTTGCCGAAGTTGGGTATTTATTTTCTGGAGCGTCCGGGTCATATTGTTCAGCTCCTGGTTCATGTTGAGCATCTCTTTTCTCATGTATTCCAGTTCTTCGGCATCTAATCGGCCAAAGGCCAGAATAAAGTGCGCCTTGGTCATAAACCGGAAATAAAAGCTCTGGGGCAGCCCGGATTTCATTTTTATATTCAGGAGATGATCTGCGGAGGATTCTTTTATAAGTCGCTTCAGGCTGAATGAACCCCGAAAATCAACAATCAGGTCCTGAAAGCGTTCCTGTCCCGGCCGACATTGGGTCATGGATTCGGCAAACCGGTTGGCTTCAAAGATCCGGCCATCAGGTGCCAGGACAAAGAAAAGGATCTGTGAATGGTCGTTTACATATTCCCAGGTCTCCCGGCCCCAATTTTTTGCCATGTCTGTCTTCATGTGTCTGAAAGAAATAGTGTTTGAGTTTCATCCATCACGGTTCGATTCCGGCCCAAGGCCTTTGCCTGGAGTAGAGCCCTGTCTGCACGTTTCAGAAGGCTCTCGTTTCCTTCATCCGGCATCAACCGGCTGACACCAAAGCTTGCCGTGATTTGACGGCCGTTACCCAGCAGGTTTTTCCGGGCTAATTCCGTCCGGATGCGTTCAGAAAAATCGTAAGCCTGAAGAATATCTGTAAACGGTAAAAGGATAATAAATTCTTCTCCCCCGAACCGGGACACCAGATCTTCCTTCCGCGCGTTGATTTTCATCAGCCCTGCAAATGCTTGAAGCACACGATCTCCGGCATCGTGACCGTAGGTATCATTAATGCTTTTAAAATGATCGATATCGATCATAATGAGGGAAAGGGGCTGTGATTTCCGGTTTGCCAGGGATATCATTTCTTCAATGCGCTCAGAGAAATATCGTCTGTTGGATAGCTGGGTCAGGGGATCAATCCGGGTCAATTCCGTTATCTTTTCATTGGCCCTGGCAAGCTCTCTGTTTTTAAAGTTCAATTGGCGGGTCAGGTTATTCAATTCCTGGTTGGCGGCTATCAATCCATTGCTGATGGACTCGATTTCATCAACATCCAGATGGCCCAGTGCAATAATCTGATTCTTTGATGTATAAAAATAGAACTGATAGGTTTGCAGGCATCCTTTTGTCGTATTAAAGCTCAACAAATGAGCTGTGCTCGAACATGCTGAAGCCTGGCTCAATTGAAACATGCCATGAAAATTCAAGGGCATATCCTGAAACGCTTTTCCGATTAAATTATCCCCTATATGGCAGGACGCAAACCGATTGGCATGAATGATGATGCCGTTTTTATCAAGATATATCAACAGAACCGGTGCATGATGCTCAGCGTAATGGGCAATATGTGAATCCGGGGTTTCTGCTGTCATTTTCCTATCCCGCAAATGGTATTCAGCTCATTCAGGGATTGGACATAGTGGGTGCCTGAATACTGTTTTAACAAATTTTTGCCGCCCCTGTTGAAGGCCTGCCCTCCCACCAGAATATCCAGATTTTTAAACTCGGACCTGACCGCATCAAGCCCGGTCTTCAATGATGGGAGGTTGAAATACACGCTGACGGAGAATCCGAGCAGATCCGGCTTAACGTCCTGGATGTATTCCAGCATATGTTGAATCGGGGTATTGGCTCCCAGAAAATGGCTGTCCCAGCCATTGAGTTCAAAAATATCAGCCGCCATTTTGCCGCCGATCTGGTGAAATTCATTGGCTGCACAGGAAATCACCACCTTTTTATTCTGTTTTTGAAGTTCTTTTTCAAATAGTCTGGGGTATATCAGATTCAACAATCCTTCGGTGATGGCGGTGACCAGATGTTCTTTGGCAACGGATATCTTATTGAATTCCCAAAGCTCGCCAACGGCATAGAGGCTTTTTTGGAATAAGTCCATATAAAGGGCCTGGATTTGAATATTCTGATCCATGAGGGTCTGGACAATGCGGCTACAGGCCATCCGTTCGCCTTTCAACAGAAGGGCAAAATAGTCCTGATACAGTTGGTCGGTAATCATTTCGGGTTCACGGGTGATCGCAGAGGGTCATGATCCAATAGGTCTAAATCCGTGAGCGCTACAAAAACAGGGATATTGACGATGAGCCAGTCGTAAAAAGGATAAATGTCTTCAAACGCCTCTGGGGTGAGGTCCTTTTCGAGCAGGTCCACCCACAGGTTCAGGTTTGCTGCCCAATAGGTGGTCTGAAATCCGTGGGACCGGTAGGCTCGAAACACCCAGAGAACGGTATCCACAAAGACTTCAGGTTCATAGTCCAAAAAAAGGGCGGCCATGAACCGGGGAAAATTCCTGTTGTTGTCCTCAGCCATACTCTCATTGCCTTTACCGATCAATTTTTCAATATCGGGGCGTGCCATGAGCATCCGTGTCCCCTTTGCAGACAGGTTTTCCCATTTTATTTTGAAGTCCTGCATTGATGCTTTACCCGGCTGCTTTAGCAAGCGGGCGGTCTTTAAAATCGCCTTTTTCATCGCTCCCTCCTCTGATCTGAAACCCAACTGATCTGCGATTTTGATTTTTTTGGATGGGATTATATTATGATGGATAAGGATTTTATGCAAATTTAATTTCAACCGATCCGTAATGCAAAAACACAAAAACTTTTTCTTGTATATTCATATTTGATGTTTATATATTAGATAGTTTTTTAAGCGATAACAAACCTTATCCTGAGGCGTTCAGGATCTTAAAAAACAAGAGTGGCCGAATGGATGACATGAATCCGGCCTGGCGTGAATAAGAAAAGAAAGGAAAACCCTTGAACCCATTTTATAAAAATATTTCTCTCTGGCTGGTCATTGTCCTCATGATGATCATGCTCTACAATATTTTCAACCAGCAGCAGACCGGACAGGTGGATATCGGATATTCGGAATTTCTCACCATGGTCCAGGACGGCCGTATCCAGAGCGTGGTCATTCAGGGTCAGGATTTATACCTGACCGATGCCGGCGGTGCCAGGCTGAAAACCTTTGCCCCCGATGACGGGGACCTCATCAGTTTTCTGCGGGAAAACAAGGTGGCCATCAAGGCCAAACCCCCGGCGGAATCCTCCTGGTTCATGTCCCTTCTCGTGTCCTGGCTGCCCATGATTGTCCTCATCGGCGTGTGGATTTTTTTCATGCGCCAGATGCAGGGGGGCGGCGGCGGCGGCAAGGCCATGTCTTTTGGGAAGAGCCGGGCCAGGCTCATGGATGATAAAAAGGAAAAAGTTACCTTTGCTAATGTCCAGGGCATAGATGAGGCCAAGGAAGAATTGACTGAAATCGTGGATTTTCTGAAAAATCCTTCCAAATATACCCGGCTGGGCGGCCGTATTCCCAAGGGAGTGCTGCTGGTGGGCAATCCCGGCACCGGGAAAACGCTGTTGTCACGGGCCGTGGCCGGAGAAGCCGGGGTCCCGTTTTTTACCATCAGCGGGTCCGATTTTGTGGAAATGTTTGTGGGCGTCGGGGCCTCACGGGTCAGGGATCTGTTTGCCCAGGGCAAGAAAAATGCTCCCTGTATCATCTTTATTGATGAAATTGATGCCGTCGGCCGCCAGAGGGGCGCAGGCCTGGGCGGCGGACACGATGAACGGGAGCAGACCCTGAACCAGCTCCTGGTGGAAATGGACGGGTTTGAATCCAATGAAGGTGTCATTCTCATGGCCGCCACCAACCGGGCCGATGTTCTTGATCCCGCCCTGCTCCGGCCGGGCCGGTTTGACCGCCAGGTGGTGGTGGACATGCCGGATATCAAAGGCCGGGAAGGCATATTACGGGTTCACATGAAAAAAACTCCCCTGGCCCCGGATGTTGACCCCATGCTGCTGGCAAAGGGAACGCCCGGATTTTCCGGCGCGGATCTGGAAAACCTGGTCAATGAGGCAGCCCTTCTCGCAGCCAAGCGGGGTCAAGAGAAACTTTCCATGAAGGATTTTGAAGATTCCAAAGACAAGGTCTATATGGGTCTTGAAAGAAAATCCAAGGTCATCAAGGAAGAAGAAAAGAAAACCACGGCCTATCATGAAGGCGGACACGCCCTTGTGGCCAGATTCCTTCCCAATACGGATGCGGTTAATAAAATCACCATCATTCCCAGGGGAAGAGCCGCCGGGGTGACCTGGTTTTTGCCCGAGGAAGGGGATTTCAAATATAAGGACCAGCTTGAAAGCGAACTGGCCATTGCCTTTGGCGGCCGGGTGGCTGAAGAACTGATTTTCAAACGGATCAGCACCGGGGCCTCCAACGATATCAAGCAGGCCACCAAACTGGCCCACCGGATGGTCCGGACCTTTGGCATGAGCGATAACCTGGCCCCCCTGTCCTATGAAAATCACGACGACAATATTTTCCTTGGCCGGGAAATCACCCAGGCCAAGACCTATTCAGAGGAGACGGCCAGAAAAATCGATGCAGAAGTGGCCCTCATCATTGACCGGGCCTATCAGACCGCTAAGAAGGTCCTGGAAGACAATATGGATATTCTGCACGCCCTGACAAAGCTGCTCATTGAAAAAGAAACCGTTCTCGGCCCTGAGCTGGACGATCTGATTGCCTCCCTGCGGCCGGATTTTGATTTTTTCGGCAGAAAAAACGTTTTTCAGAAACCCCAGCAGCCTGTGGAGCCGGAAGTTCCCGAGGCTCCGGAAGCAAAGGAAGCCGAAGCCGTGGAGGATGAGGAAAAAAAGGACCCTGACGCCTAAAGGAATCCTATGACCGCCTTTACACTGGAATTTGACCGGTACAAACTGGAGCTGGGCTCCAAAACCTGTATCATGGGGATCTTAAACGCCACCCCGGATTCATTTTCCGACGGGGGCCGTTTCAACCGCTTTGATACGGCCCTGGCCCAGGGACTCAAGCTGGCAAAAGACGGAGCCCATATTCTGGATATCGGCGGAGAGTCTTCCAGGCCCTTTGCCCCCCCTGTATCGGAAAGTGAAGAGCTGGACCGGGTGATCCCGGTCATTGAAGCCCTTGTCAAAGAGATTTCCATTCCCATTTCCATTGATACGGTTAAATCAGTTGTGGCCAAACACGCCCTTGATGCCGGCGCCACCATGATCAATGATATTACCGCCTTTGAAAAAGATCCGGCCATGGCCGATCTCGCAGCAGAATGCCGGGTGCCCGTCATCCTCATGCACATGAAGGGAACGCCGCAGACCATGCAGGTAGACCCGGACTATGATGATCTTATGACGGAAATCACCTCCTATCTGGCATCACGGGCAGATTATGCCGTCCGAAAAGGAATAAGAAAGGATCGCATCATCCTTGATCCCGGTATCGGCTTCGGGAAAACCGTTGAACATAACCTGGTGCTCCTGAATCAGCTTGAAAAAATCACGGCCCTGGGCTTTCCCGTCCTTGTGGGGCCCTCCAGAAAATCCTTTATCCAGAAACTTTTATCCGAAAAAGAAAAGACCCCGCCGGGACCGGATCATATCCGGACGGAATACGGAACCCTTGCGGCCGTCGCTGCTTCCCTCATGAAAGGGGCCCATATCGTCCGGGTTCATGATGTTGAAAAAGTCAAACCGTTTACCCGCATTTTAGATTCGATCAGGAATGCATAGGCCTGTGTTTTTTTTCAAGTCTCTGCTTTTATTATTCAGCCTTTTTTTGATGGGGGGCTGCAATTCAGAGCCGGTTGAAACCGATCTTCTTTTTCCCGTGGACTTTTCCAATATCCCGGAAAATATGGTCCTCACGGAATTTCACACCGATAAAATCGAAATCCGGATCAGAGCGGCTCCAAGACTCATGGAACGCCTTAACACGGAAACCATTCGGTATCCCGTGGATCTGTATACGGATCTGGCCTTTGATCCGGCCGGTGATTTTGATTCCATTGAGCCGGGAGAATACCTGATCCCGGTATATAAGAAAAGGATTCCCATGAATCCCGCCATTAAAATTCTGGCTGTCAAGCCTGCCTATGTCAGTGTCCGGCTTGAAAAAAAAGTCCGAAAATTTTTTCAGATCAAGGTTCCCTATACCGGGACGCCGGCTCAAGGGTATATTGCCCTGGAAGCAACAACAGATCCCCCCGGCGTGGAGCTCATCGGCCCGGAATCCGTTATTGAGTCGATTTTTGAATTAAAGACCAAACCCATTGATCTCACCAATGTGAATGAGGCGTTCAAAAAAAAGATTCCCCTTGATTTGGAAGATCCATCCGTTGTCTCTTTTCCGGACCAGGTGGTTACGGCCACGGTTCCGGTGGAACAACAACTGGTTTCAAAAACCATTGATATTCCCGTCCTGGCCGGAAATACGAATTTTCAGGTTAAAATTGAACCGGCCGAAATCATCCTCACCATCAAAGGCCCCTTTGACAAATTGAGCAAGAAAGAGGTCCTGGGCCGGATTTATGCGTATATTGATTTAAAGGATATGAAGCCCGGTGTTTATGTGAGACACGCAGAGATTGACATGCCCGTGGACCTGATCATGACGGACGCCGGTCCGCAGGTGTTTACCATCAAAATAAAGTAAAGGAGACCTTCCATGCTTCTGGTGATTGATGTCGGCAACACAAATACGGTGATCGGTGTTTATAAAGGAGAGATTCTGGAACAGGACTGGCGGATCAGGACCATCCGGGATACCACGGCCGATGAATTCAATGTGCTGGCCAATGCCCTTTTTTCAGACAAGGGAATTGACCGGTCCCGGATTGAGAAAATCGTTATTTCTTCGGTGGTGCCGTCTTCGGTACCCATTCTGAATGCCTATTGCCAAAAATACCTGGGACTTTCACCTCTGTGGATCAACCCGGATTCCGTTAAAAAACTCATGCCCATTCTTTACCACAATCCCAATGAGGTGGGGGCTGACAGGATCGTGAATGCCGTAGCGGCCTATAGAAAATATAAAACCGCTTTGATCGTCATTGATTTTGGAACCGCCACCACCCTGGACGTGATTTCCGAAAAGGGCGAATATATCGGCGGCGCTATTGTTCCGGGGGTCATGATTTCTGCGGAGGCCCTTTTCCAGAGAGCCTCCAGGCTTCCCCGGGTCGAAATCTTCAAGGCTCCGGATACGGTCATCGGCAGGGATACCATCGACAGTATCAAATCCGGGATCATTTACGGGAATGCGGCCATGGTGGACGGTATGGTCGAGCGCATGGCAGGGGAGATGAGTTCCAAACCCCGGATCCTTGCCACCGGCGGGATTGCGCCCCTGATCTCCGGATTATCGAAAACCATTGAAAAAGTGGAACCCTTCCTGACCCTGGAAGGCTTGAGAATCATCAGTAATGAAATGTAAGACGGTTTTTTTGCTTGTTCTTCTTTTCAGTCTTATCCGGGTGCCGGCCCAGGCCCTGGAACCGGAAGAGATTCTTGTGGTTGCCAATACCAATGCGGCAAAGAGCAAGGGACTGGCCCGGTACTATATGAATAAAAGACAGATTCCCCATAAAAATCTGGTCCTATTGTTCATGACCGACAAGGAATCCTGCTCCCGGGAAGAATATGAAAAAAAGGCCGTCCCGCCCATCCGGCGGTTTTTGGATAAAAACACCGGAATCAGGGCCATTGTTACTGTATTCGGCGTTCCCTTGAGAATTTCAGGACCTGAAAAAAATCAGGCTGAAATATCAGACATATATGAACTTGAACTCAAGATCAAAGCCCTTGAAAAGGACCTGAACCAGGAACAGGGCATGAACACGGACCTGAAACAGAAAAAAAGCAATGAATTATCCGCATTGAAAACAAGGCTGGAGGATTATCTGAAAAGCGTCGACAAGGTGGCGGCCTTTGATTCCGAGCTGGCCCTTGTTAAAAAGGATGGGTATGAGCTGAATATGTGGCTGCCCAATCCCTATTATCTTGGGTTCAGGGGCCAGAAACTATCTATAGACCAGTCCGAGGTCCTGATGACCAGCCGGCTGGACGGCGCCACGGAAGAGGTGGTCAAAAGAATCATTGACGACAGTATTGAAGCGGAAAGAACCGGTTTAAAAGGAAAGGCCTATTTTGATGCCCGGTGGAAGGACCCCGGAGACAAAAAACTTTCGGGATATGCCTTTTATGACCGGTCCATTCATAAGGCTTCCCAATCTCTTTCCGAAAAAAAACGGATCGAGGTGGTCCTGAATGATTCCGAGGATCTCTTCCAGAACGGGGAAAGCCCGGACACGGCCCTTTACTGCGGCTGGTACAGCCTTGCCAAATATGTGGACGCCTTTACCTGGCAGAAAGGGTCCGTGGGCTACCATATTGCCAGTTCGGAATGCACCACCCTCAAGAACCCGGACAGCCAAGTCTGGTGCAAGAAGATGCTGGATCACGGCATCGCCGCAACCATTGGACCCGTGGGCGAACCCTATGTCCAGGCCTTTCCTGTTCCTGAAGTATTTTTTGATTTTCTCACGGAAGGCTATCTGACCCTGGCGGAAGCCTACCTCATCAGCCTGCCCTATCTTTCTTGGAAAATGGTCCTGATCGGAGACCCTTTATACCGGCTGAATTTAAAATCCTGATCATCATCCATGCTTTTAAATGAAATAAAAAAAACCGCCCGGCTTTCCATGCCCATTGTGGTGGGGCAGCTCGGCCAGATGCTCATGGGGGTGGTGGACAATATCATGGTGGGAAAGATAGGGGCAACGGCTCTGGCTGCCGCCTCCATCGCCAATTCCATGTTCATGCTGGTCATGGTGGTGGGTTTCGGCCTGACCATGGCCGTAACCCCTCTGACCGCCATGGCCTGTGGGGCCGGGAGAGATAAGGAATGCGGGGTGGTCCTGAGACAGGGCACCCTGGTCAATCTGTTTTCCGGTATGGTGCTGTGCGGGCTTACCTTTCTTCTCTCGGAAGCGATTCCTTACCTGAACCAGCCCCCGGAGATCGTGGCCCCGGCTTCCCTTTATATGAAAATCCTGGGGGTGTCCATCCTCCCCCTCATGCTGTTCCAGAGCTATCGCCAGTTTGCCGAAGGGGTGAGTTTCCTGAAGCCGGCCATGATCATCACCCTTTTGGCCAATATCGTGAACATTATGGCAAACTGGATTTTCATCTACGGGCATCTGGGCGTTCCGGCCCTGGGCCTGACCGGCGCCGGGATTGCCACCATCAGCTCAAGGATGTTCATGGCCGTGGCCCTTATGGTGCTGGTGACCCGGTCTTCAAAAATGAGGCGGTTTGAGCCGTTTTTGAACTATGCAAAAATTGATTTTCCCATGGTGCGAAAGCTTCTTAGCATCGGCATTCCGGCAGGCTTGCAGTATTTTTTCGAGGTCAGCGCCTTTTCCGCCTCCGCCGTTATGATCGGCTGGATGGGAACCACGGCCCTGGCCGCCCATCAGATTGCCATGAATCTTGCTTCCATATCCTTTATGGTGGCCATGGGGATCTCTTCCGCCGCCACCATCCGGGTCAGCAATGCCGTGGGAAGGCAGGATATCCATGGGACACGCATGGCGGGATTTTCCGCGGCCGCCCTGTGCGCCCTGTTCATGGCATCGGCAGGCCTTGTGTTCGTTCTTTTCCGATTCCTTCTGCCAACCTTTTATGTGGAAGATAAAACCGTCATTGATATGACCGCCTCGCTTCTCATCATTGTGGCCTTTTTCCAGATATCCGACGGAACCCAGGCCGTGGGCATCGGAATTTTAAGAGGCATCACCGATATGAAAATCCCCACCCTCATCACCCTTGTGGCCTATTGGGTCATGGGACTCCCGGCCGGATACATCCTGGCCTTTGGATTTGATATGGGCATCTTCGGCGTCTGGTACGGCCTTTTCATCAGTCTTACGGCTTCCGGGCTGTTTATGATGATGCGGTTCCATGCCAAAAGCAAAACCCTTGTCTTTCATCCCTGAGACCCGGTGTTAATGTTTCAGGATGGTCTCCACCCGGACCGGTTTTTTGATCTGTTTTTCATTGAGCATGATGGCTTCGGTCTGTTTCCAGGCTTCCACGTCCATGGTCCCGATTTTTACGGTGGCAGACGGTTTGATCAGCTCCCGGGTGGCAATGAGCTGTAGCCTTCTCAGTTCGTCATTGCTTTCCTTGTCCTGTTTTTTGACTTCCGTGAGGACATCGGCTTCGTTTGCAGGGTCCATGGCCGCTTCCCAGCCTTTGAGAAGGGCGTCCATGAATTGCTTCACCACTTCAGGCCTGTTTTTCCAGATCTTTTCCGAGGTGATGACGGAATTGGCCACAAAATTGACGCCGAAATCCGCGGGATTGAAAAAATAAACTTTCTCCCCCTCCTTTTCCAGCTTGTCTTTCAGGATGACCCCCTGGGAATTGAAGTATACCGGCCAAACATCCACTTCCCGCTTGAAAAACGGGGTAAAATCAAACCTCACCCCGGTGATTTTAACCTCTTTTGAGGTAATGCCGGCCTTTGCAAAAAGGGTGTTCATCACGGTTTCATCGTTGCCCCCAAAGGTAATGCCGATATTCCGCCCTCTCAGGTCGTCAAGGGTTTTGATTTGGGGCTGATCCGTCCTGTATATCCATTGCATGGGGTTGACCTGGAAAAGCTGGGCCAGGACCATGATTTTGGCACCCTTGTCCAGGGCCCGGATGACCTGGTCCGCCGAAGCCACCCCAAAATCAGAATGGCCCAGCTCCAGTTCATTGATGGCGTTTTTTTCCGGGCTTCCTTCCTTGACCGTGACCTTGAGACCGGCCTCCCTGAAATATCCTTTGGCGTCCGCATAGATATCTCCTGCCACGCTGGTGTTAAACAGCCATTTGAGCCTGTAGTTCAATTCGATTTCATCGGCATGGGAAGAAGCCGTAAATAAGGCGGTGAATAAAAATAACACTAAAATATGGATCCTTTGTTTTTTCATCTTGGGTTTCCTCCCTTTGAAACAGACCATCGGGTTTTTATCTGTTCACCCAGGGTTTCAAGGCAACCCTGGTAAATGGATATGATGATGCCGATCAGGAATAGGGCGATGAGGATTTTGGCAAGGTCGCTCTGGTACAGGGCAACCCGGATGCTGTACCCGATTCCGGCATTGGCGGCAATGAATTCCGCCACAATGGTCCCGGCCATGGCCAGGGTGGCGCTGCCCGAGATCACGGTGGTGAGCTTGCTTAAATTTTCAAAGGCCCGGATTTTCACCTCAAGCTGCCAGCGCATTCTTCCGGTGATAATATAAAAATGTTCAATATCCTCCACCGGCGTGGCCATGATCCCCAGCACAGACAACAGAAGGGGGAAATAGCAGATCATGGAGGCGATCAGGAGCCTTGATATGAAACCGTCTCCCAGGAGGATAAAAATAATGGGGGCCAGGGCCACAATGGGATAGGCCTGGATATTATAGGCCGTGACCTTGATAAAGGACCCCATCCAGGAGGATCTGCGGCCGGCGATGCCCACCCCGAAGGCCAGGGCAATGGACACGCATTGGCCCAGCACCGTCACGGACATGGTGTTCATCGCATCCAGGAAATAGGTGTCAAAGACCTCGTGAAAGGTTTCCAGAATAAGCCCGAACCCCGGAATGACATAGTCGGACAGGGATAATCCCGCCTTGATCAGCAGCAAAGAGATGAGGCCGATGGAATATACAATCAGAAACTGGTAAATCCGCCTAAACAGCATTCATGATCTCCAGCATGGTCCGGTCAAGGGTTTGTTTATCCGGCTGATCCCCTTTTCTGTTATCCAGGCCTTGGATAACGGAACAACCCTTGTTGCCTGATGGTTTTCCGAATACGAGGATTTCCCGGCAGAATCCGGACACTTCCATGAGATTGTGGGAAATGTACAAGAACATTTTATCGGCAAAGAGGTCCTTGACGGACAGGATAATGGTTTCCCTCAGTTTTTCATCCACATTGGCAAGGCTTTCATCCATGATTAAAAGATCAAAGTCCTGAAGAAGATAACGAACCAGGTTGATCCGGTTCTGCTGGCCCATGGACAGCTTTGAAAATCTGGATCGCAGAATGGGTTTTAATTCAAAGATGTCGATGAGCCGGTCTTTCAGCCCCTGTTTCCCTTCCGGCGTGACCTTGTCCAGGTGGTTGCCCGTGCCGGACCAGCCCGGAAGCCTTTCCAGGTTATAGGAATAGAGGATAATGTCCAGGCCCCGGGTAATGATGTCGCCTTTGAAACCGGACTCCATTTTGGCGATGATCTTTGCCAGGGATGTTTTTCCAACCCCGGAAGGCCCGAACACGGCATTAAACCCGGGGTTTTCCATTGAAAAGGAGAGGGTGTCGATCACCGGCGCATCGCTGTCCGGGTAAGTGAAGTTCAGATTATGACATTCAAGATGCATACACCGCTCCAGGATATTGTTGAAACAGATTCACCTACCCATACCTGTCTTTTCCTGAAAAATCAATATCCTTTGTCATGCAAAACCGGTTCCCGCCGGCAGGGGTTTGCATCATCCGGAGGCGCTACCCCAGGATCAATCTCTGGGGATCCACCTCTTCCCTGAGTATCCTGAGTTCGGCTTCCGTGGGCGGTTCCGATTCGGATGCACGGGAGACATCAATGGAAAACCCGGTGTTGTCAATGATATCCTGGGGCGTGACGCCTGGGTAACAGGCAGAGACATACATTTTTCGGGTTTCATCATCAAATTTCATTACCCCGAGGTTTGTCACCACGGCCAGGGGGCCGCCCCTCTTAAACCCCAGTTCCTGCCGGGAATCACCACCCCGGTACCAGCCGACGCTGGTGAGATAATCCAGTTTCTCGACAAATCTTCTTTTTTCATGCTGCATGAAGGTGATGACCCCGGAGGCCAGGGAGGACACGTCGCAGGCGCCGCCGCTGCCGGAAAACCGCGTGACCGGTTTGTGGTAATCTCCGATGGCCGTGGTGTTCAGGTTTCCGTACCGGTCGATCTGGGCCGCACCCAGAAATGCAATGGTGTGAAATTTCCGGTGGCCCACGATGGAAAAGGCGTCAATGAGCCCTGAATTGATGCAGGTGCCGCTCATGACCCGCGGGTCGGCAACGGCCATGGGTATCTCATCCAGGGTCGGATCAATGCCCCCCGTTTCAAAAAACACCACGGCCCTGGGTGCGTAAATGCGTTTTGCAGCCGTTGCCGCCAGCATGGAAACCCCGGTCCCGGCAAACACAATGTCGCGGTCCTTGATAAATCGGGCCGCGCTGATGGTCATCATTTCTTTTTCCGTATATGTTTTTTCCGCAATCCTGTTCATGGGGAACTCCTATTTCCGGTCCAGGCCCGGTGCATACCCCAGCACCTTATCGGCTTTGATTTTTGACAGCGTTTCCTTTCCCACCTTTTCCAGATATTCCTCGTGGGAGGAGACGCCGTACACCCATTCACGGAGGTATGCCTCAAAGGCTGCGTCATCCTGGGCCGCCCGCTTGTAGAGATTTAAATGGCCGGGGTCATAATCATAAAAGGTAAAGCACGATGTCGGATGGGCCCCGTGGGGGATTTTTACAACGGCGTCCACAAAAAAGCCCGGCAGGGAATTCTGGTCCGGGTCACTCCGGATAAAGGCTCGGGGGACAATTTCCTCGCAGGTGACAATAACCGTATCCGCCGCCTTGGCCTGTTCGATATC
>CAZAHK010000043.1:0-24596 GCA_964484555.1 uncultured Desulfobacula sp. | reverse complement strand
AACGCTTGCCTGTCACGCAAGAGGTCGCGAGTTCGAGTCTCGTCACTCCCGCCACAATAAAAAACGGAGTGATCAGTCCTATACTGATCACTCCGTTTGTATTTTAAAAGGTCTGCCTTTAGCTCAGTGTTTTTTGAAGCTCCGATACAATGGCATCTCCCATGGTCACAGTATTTACGGCTCGGGATTTGTCATCGGTGAGGTCTGCCGTGAAAATCCCTTTTTCAAGGACGTTTGATATGGCTTTTTCAATGGCATCGGCGGCGCTTGTCTGTCCAAAGGTATATCTCAGCATCATGGCTCCGGATAAAATCTGGGCAATGGGATTTGCAATGCCTTTTCCTGCGATGTCCGGTGCAGATCCTCCGGCAGGCTCGTAAAGACCGAATTTTTTTTCATTCAGGCTTGCGGATGCCAGAAGCCCCATAGAGCCGGTAATCATGGCGCACTCATCCGAGATAATGTCCCCGAACATGTTCTCACAAAGAAGAACGTCGAACTGGTGGGGGTCTCTGACAAGCTGCATGGTGGCATTGTCCACATAGATATGGGTTAAGGCGACATCCGGGAATTCTTTTGCGACCTCTATCACCGCCTCACGCCACAATACCATGGAAAAAAGGACATTGGCCTTGTCCACGGAGGTGACAAGGCGTCTTCGTTTCCGGGCAGCCTCAAAGGCCATTCTTGCGATGCGTTCAATTTCATACCGTGAATACACCATGGTGTCATAGGCTTTTTCCGTGGGACCGGTGCCTTCTCTTCCTTTGGGTTGCCCGAAATAGATGCCCCCGGTCAGTTCCCTGATGCAAAGGATATCAAACCCTTGTTTCACTATTTCCGGTTTTAAGGGCGATGCAGATACCAGTGTTGGGAAAACCTTTGCAGGTCTTAAATTACAATAAAGGTCAAAATGTTTTCTTAAGGGAAGCAAGGCCCCTCTTTCCGGCTGCTGCTCAGGAGGCAGGTGTTCCCATTTGGGTCCTCCGACGGAACCGAATAAAACCGCATCGCTGTGTTCACAAAGGGCCAGGGTGGACTCCGGCAAGGCTTTCCCGTGATGATCAATGGCGGCCCCGCCCACATCGGCGAATTCATATTCAAAACTGAAATCGAAAAAGCGTTCAACTGTTTTTAAGACTTTTATCGCCTCGCTCATGACTTCAGGCCCTATTCCATCTCCCGGTAGTACGGCAATTTTGTTCAACTCGAGATATCTCCTTGTAATTTAAATGCGATTATAAAAATTTTATCTTATACCAAATTTTGGATTTAGCAATGGTTTATGAAGTTTTTTTAAAGTATATTTATATATACTGGATAAAAATGGTCATAAAAACACTCAGGGATGGAAGAAGCAGTCTCGGCTGGAAAAGACGGACAAATCAATTTTGAATTTAACAAGGTGGGAATTTGGAAAATAAGGCCAGGGATAGAATAAACCTCCCTGGCCTGATACTGTTTATACTTTTACGACTTTTTTCGCTGAAAGCCCTTTATCATTTTCTTCTATTTCAAATTCTACTTGTTCTCCTTCTGAAAGTGTTTTGAAACCGGACATTTCAATGGCTGAATAATGAACAAACACATCTTCTCCGATTTCTTGCTCAATAAAACCAAACCCTTTTTTTGAATTGAACCATTTGATTTTTCCTTGCACCAAAATTTTTCCTCCTTACTTAGTATTAATACAATATATTTATGAAAAATTTGCCATAGAAAACACTTTCAAGCAGAGCAACCCTATGAAGCCTTGGGTCTTTGTCATATTGGATTATTATTTCATTTTAAAAAATGCAAGGAAAAAAAATGGGGGGCGATAAAAAATCACCCCCCATTTAAAGGTCATCTGTTTTTAAAGGTTATTTTCTATTTCCATATTCAGCATAGGCCATGGCAGTAAGCCTGTAAACCAGATGGGCCATTTTTGAGAACGGCAGAAAGGCAAACAGGTTAAAAATGGCAATCAGATGCAGAAAATAAAAGAAATAAGAAACATAGGCCATATGGGCAAGGCGTGCCATTTCAGTCAGCATACCGGTCAGGCCCAGTGAAAAAACAACCCCGAGAATAAACCAGTCTTTATAATAGGTTTTCTGCTCTTTTTTATCCAGCCTGTTTTTAATCATCAAGCCTGAACCGATCACCAGGGCGACACCTGAAATATTGGCCAGCCATTTCATAGGGCTGAGCTGCGAATAGGGGCCCGGTATTTGAGCAATATACAAAAGCACAAAACCAATACTGGTGACGATGAACAGACCGATAAAAGAGTACAGGACCATCATATGGGGAGTGGCCCTGTCTTTATTGGATTCGCATTCGTTGAATTTGCCGTGTTTCAGCACCGTTGGAATGACCCTGACAAGGGCCTGGAAAAGTGCTTTGTAGTCCAAGGATGTCTTATCCGTTTTTCCTTCCAGAACGGCGTTCTCATGTATATCCGTCAAAAAACGCTTAAGGCTGAGAATAAAAATGACGACCACAGCCGTCGCAATCGGCACAAATGTCAGGTCAACGAACCAGGTTGAGAAAAAATCAGCCTGGGCAATGACATGCTCGGCGCCTTCGTGGGCATGGGACCAGGCAATACCGAAGACGTTAAAGATGCTGGTCATGGTTTCTTTTCCATAAACCGTGATCAGCGCCAGAAGAGCAAACCAGATGGCGGGTATTCCAATGAGAAGCGGCAGTTTTTTAGGGTCATTGACCGCATCGGCAAGGAATTTGGGCTGTGCATATTCACTAATGGCGGCAGATCTGACAGCCGACAGAACATCTCCCGGAGCAGCCCCCCTGGGGCAAAGGTCAGTGCAGTCACCGCACTGGTGGCAGAGCCAGATGTCTGCGCTTTTAATCAGCCGGTCCTTAAGGCCCCAAGATGCGGCAATCATTTCTTTTCTCGGGAAAGGACTGTTTTCCGGGGCAATGGGACATGCCACCGAACATGTCGCACACTGATAACATTTTTTAAGTGTTTCGCCGCCAAGGCCTCTTACCTGGGCAATGAAGCCCAGGTCAGGTTGTGCAAGATATTTTTCAGTCATATTATGATACCTCCCGACTATTTTGAAAAATAGTCAATTTTAGAAGCCTTTGAACGGGTTCGGACCCATGTCTTCCACTTCTTTTACAAAGGCATTGATTATTCCGGGAAGTTTGTCATATTCATCAATGGCAACTTCTGCAAAAGCCACGCGTTCATTTTCAAGCGCAAGGCTTGAAAGTGCGTCACCGATTTTCTTTACCCGGACTTCCGCAAGTTCAGATCCCTTTACAAAATGGCACTGATAATCATCACCATGTTTGCAGCCGATGAGAATAACGCCGTCCATGCCCTGAGCAAGTGCATCTTTAATCCATATGGTATTTACCGAGCCAAGGCACCGGACCGGAACAAAACGGACATTGGGAGAATAATCAATCTTGTTCAAACCCACCATGTCCAGGGCCGGGAAGGCGTCGTTTTCACAGATGAGGGCCAGGAACCGGAAAGGAGGCTCACTGTAGTCATCCTCTGAAGGAACTTTAACGGCTTTGACCTGGGAGCCGATGGAATCGATGGTATAATCAGCAAAAGAAATGATTCTTTCCGGGCAGGCGCCCATACAGGTACCGCATCTTCTGCAACGTGTCGGGTTGGCCTTTGGCGTACCTTTTTCGTCGTCGTCAAGGGCGCCGAAGGGGCATTCAACCGTACAGCGCTTGCACTGGGTGCATCTCTGGAAGAAAAACTCCGGAAAGGTCATATCTCCTGACCGTGGATGAACAGCCATCCCCCTGTTGGCGCTTTCGATGCACTGGATGGCCTTGAGAGCAGCACCGGTGGCATCTTCCATGGATTCTTCAATGGTCATGGCCCGTCGAATGGCACCGGCAGCATAAACACCGGTTCTCTGGGTTTCATAGGGAAAGCAGATATAATTGGAGTCGGCATACTGGCCGAAAATTTCATTGTCTCTGAAAGCCGGACCCTGCCGGTAAGCAAGATTGATGACCGGATCATCTTTGGTCACGGGCACCATACCACCTGCAAGAACAACAAGGTCCGCCTTGATGGCCAGGTTTTCACCCAGAAGCGTGTTCACCGCAGTAACGGCAAGGCCGTTTCCCTGCTGAGCCACTGAAGTGACGGCACCTTTTGTCATGAAAATGCCGTCATCCTGCTGCATGCTTTTATAGAAATACTCCTGGAGTCCGGGAGTCCTCATATGCTGATAAATGATATAGGCTTTGCCGTCGCTATAGTCTTCCCTGACATATTTGGCCTGTTTAAGAGCAACCTGGCTGGTGACGGAACCGGCATATTCAAAGTCGGCATCGTCCTCATCCTTACCCGGAGACTGGATGAAAACAACATTTTTAGCTTCATTTCCGTCGGAAGGTCTTACGATTTTGCCTTTGGCAGCAATTTTTTCAAATTCATCATTGGTAATCACATCGGCAAGATCGATTCCAAGATGGGCAAAGGCTTCCCCTTCAATCTTATCAGGACGCCAGCCGGCAGCCAGAATAACCGCACCGTAAAGTTCTCCGTCCGGGTCCAGGGTAAGGATGTCCACCCTGCCTTCATTGTAAGCAAGGTATTTAACATGCTGGGCAGCCGCATCAAGCTCTTTGCCCGCGTCATCAAATTTCATTTCTTCGGGCAGGGGGAAGGGAACATCAAAGGGGATTTTTTCTCCCGGCTTTTTAAATGTCACCGTGAATTCGCCGGGCTGCCCGGCAATTCGGGCGACTTCAGTTCCGGTTTTAACCGTGATGTTTGAGAAATTCCCGATTTCGGCGGTCAGATCTTTCACAACAGGGGCTCTCAGGGATTCAAAGGGTTCGGCTACCGGCATCTGGCTCCTCATTTGGGCGGCATATCCACCGAGTTTGTCGGTTTTTTCGACAATGGTGACCTCATATCCGGCTTTGGCCGCGTCAAGCGCAGCCGACATACCGGTTACACCGCCCCCCAGGACCAGGATCTTTTTTGAGAAAGATGCTGTCTTGTAGGGTTCCGGCAATTTGACCTTTTCAAGCCGGATCATACCCATACGAATATAATCTTCAGCTTTCATCTGAACCGGATCGAAATGTTCCTCATCGTCCTTCTGATCTTCCGTGAGCATGGGATAGGTTTCCCTTGAATGGGGCCATGCTACGCCTTCCCTCAGATTGACGCGTTCAACAATGCAATCGTCAAAACGAAAAACATCAAAATTGACACGTCTGGAGCAGGCGCCGATAACCATGCAATTCACCTTGCCGCCAGCAATATCGGCTTTGATCAGTTCCACACCTTCTTTGCTGCAAAGGAACGGGTGGGTGTTGCAATTTACCCCTTCATCATCCGGAACAGCGACCAGAGCTTCCATGTCGAGGGTATCACCGATTCCACAGCCTGTGCATATATATACACCATATTTTTTCTTATCCATGATTCTCCTCTACCTCCTTACAAGGGTCTGAATGGCCTTAAGGGCCATACCTGTGGCATTCTGGTTGGATGTTACAACGTCAGCAGGTTTATTGGCGCAGCCGGCTGCAAACATGCCGCCTTTTTTAAAGTCATTGACAATAAATCCGTCGGCATTGAATGCCAGATCGGCATTGGGCTTGTCAATGGCGCAATTGGGCTGCATACCGGTTGCAAGAACAAGCATGTCCACCGTCTGCCGGGCTTTCTCACCGGTGATGGTATTTTCGGCCACAAGGTTGATATTCCCTGTTCCGGACTCTTCGCTGACGTCTGCGACCTTACCTTTGATAAAGAAAATATTTTTATCGGTTTTAAGATTGGCATAGAATTTTTCATATTTTCTGCCGGGTGTTCTCAAATCAATATAATAGATATAGATTTTTGCTTCAGGGTATTGGGCTCTGAGATAGGTTGCGTGCTTCAGGGAGGCCATGCAGCAGATATAAGAGCAATAAGGCAAATGATTTTCATCCCTTGATCCTGCACATTGAGCAAAGGCGATGGTTGCCGGTGCTTTATCATCGGAAGGCCGGAGAATTTTCCCGCCGGTGGGTCCGTTAAGGGAGGCCATTCTTTCAAGCATCATATTGGTAACAATATTCTGATACCGTCCAAAACCAAGGTTGTCTATTTTGGTGGCATCATAAGGAGACCAGCCCGTATTCCAGACAACGGCCCCGACCTTCAGGTCAATGGTGTTTTCTTCCATGTCAAAGTCAACGGCATTGTATTTACATGCCTCCTTGACTTTATCCCGGTCGTCCGTGCTCATGGCAGGGTCCATGATATATCTCATGGGAAAGGCCATGTTATGAGGCAGATAGGCTGCTTTTCTGCGATCCATGCCGAAATTGAACTCATTGGAGATCTCGGTCTCACAGACTTTTGCGCAGTCACCACAGGCCGTGCAATTTTCATTGACATACCGGGGTGCTGTTTTTACCGTTACCGTATAGTCTCCGGCTGATCCGGATACATTCTGTACCTCGGAAAGCGTAAAGACCTTAATGTTTTTGTTGTCCTTGATTCTTCTGTAGTTGATCTCAAGTCCGCAGGTTGGCGGGCAAAGTTTGGGGAAGTAGTGTTTTAACTGGGATACTCTTCCGCCAAGGGAGGCTTCCTTTTCCACAAGGAATACCTCATACCCCACTTCGGCAGCTTCCAGGGCAGTTGTTAGGCCGCTGATGCCGCCGCCAACCACCATAATGCTTCCGCTGACCGGGGCCAAATTATCTGTTGTCATGCTGTCCCTCCGTGCATTTGGGTTATATTATGCTTTGATTATTTCTTTGCCAAATCTTAATATCCATCCATTTCTAGATATACTGGTCTTTGGCATCCTCTCTCCTATTTTGCAAGTTCAAAGACAATTTTTTTTGCACTTGCAAAAGAGGAGACAGGGCAAACCAAATCCTTTATAAATCTGAAAAAACCTCCAGGCACCATATTTCAGCACCTGGAGGTTTTTTTTATTTAAGCACGTACTCTAAGATATTGCGCTAACACTAGGAGATTATCTTAATATACGGTACTTTTTTCAAGGCCCATTCGTTGGTTGCTTTGTTGTATGAAGAGTTGGTAAAGCAGAACCATTCTTTGTCATTCTGGCCCATGAAATCGCCTCTGTAATAGAAGCCGGGGTATCTTGATTCCTGACGGAACTGAATATGACGGGTATGCGCCTGAACCGTGTAGAGGCGGTGGTTGATTTCCCATGCTCTCAGAAGTTCATGCAGGTCACCGGCAGCAATTTTTTCAAGGTCTTCACGGAACATTTCGAACAGTTCCATGAGGATCTCAAGGTTTTTACCGGAAGTCATATAGTAGGTTCCTGTTCCTCCGCCGTATTCATTGGTCATCTTCATCAGACGCAGAGCCATGCCGGCAGGTTTACAGTAGTTCGGGTTGATATCCTGAGCTGTTGTGTAATTGCAGTGGTCAAGGTAATTCCTGACCGGTTTGTAAACAAAGTCCACCAGTTCCTGATCGGTTTCTTTGAAACCGGTCACTTTGCTGCCTTCAGCTTTCAGGTATTGAACCATGGATTTTGCGCAAATACGTCCTTCTGCATGGGAACCGGAAGAGAATTTATGGCCTGAACAGCCGACACCGTCGCCGGATGTAAAAAGACCCCTGACGGTGGTCATTCTGTTATAGCCCCATTTGTATTCAGCCGGGACCCAATCTTCTTCCGGGCCTGAACACCAGATACCGCAGCAGCCGGAATGTGAACCCAACAGGTACGGTTCGGTCGGCATGACTTCGGAGTCTTTTTTCTCAGGTTCAGTATTGGTTGCGCACCAGAGACCGGCCTGACCGATGGACATGTCAAGGAAGTCTTCCCATGCTTCCGACTCAAGGTGTTTCAGTTCTTTTTTGTCCATGGTTTCAGCCAATTTTGCAAGAGCGGCCGAAGTCTTCATAATGATCGGGCCACGGCCTGCTTTGTACTCATTCAGCATGAGATGGTTTCTCAGGCAGGTCGGAGTAACGGCGGCAGTTCCATAGGGAGCATATTTTTCAAGTTCTGCTTTGGCTTCCGGAGAAGCCGCATAGTTTTCACCAAGGCCGTTAACGGTCTGGGCCTTGAACAGAAGGAACCATGCACCGACAGGGCCGTAACCATCTTTAAAACGAGCCGGCGTGAAACGGTTTTCCATCATGGAAAGTTCAGCACCTGCTCTCAATGCCATGGTGTAGGTGGAGCCGGCATTCCATATGGGATACCATGCACGGCCTTTACCTTCACCGACGGAACGGGGTTGGTAAACATTAACCGCGCCGCCGCAGGCAACCATGATAGTTTTGGCGCTGATGATATAAACTATATTTTCTCTCAATGAGAAACCGACGGCACCGGCAACTCTGTTGGGATCAGCCTTATCGTTCAGAATTTCAACGATGAAACATCTTTCAAGGATATTGTCTGCGCCGAGAGCTTTTTTACCGGCTTCGGCAACGATTCTCTTGTAAGATTCACCATTGATCATGATCTGCCATTTACCGGTACGGACAGGTGTGGCCCCGCCTTTTAGGGTACCGGCCTTCTGGCCTTTTTTACCATCCATGTTCTTTCCGTCGTCGGATTTTTTCCAGACCGGAAGGCCCCATTCTTCAAACAGATGAACGGAATCATCAACGTGGCGGCCGAGGTCGAAAATCAGGTCTTCACGAACAATACCCATCAGGTCGTTTCTGACCATTCTGACATAGTCTTCGGGTTTGTTTTCGCCGATATAGGTGTTGATGGCGGAAAGACCCTGGGCAACAGCGCCTGATCTCTCAAGGGAGGCTTTGTCACAAAGAAGGATCTTTGTGTCGTCGCTTGCCCATTTTTTAATTTCAAATGCAGTTCCGCAGGCAGCCATACCACCGCCGATAATCAGAACATCAACGTCTCTTTTTTCAACCTTTGGGTCTCTTACAGCTTTAAGTTCTCCAACAGGTTTGTTAGGTAATGCCATTATATACCTCCAAAATTATTATAAAGTATCAATCTAAATGGTTAACAGCCTTGACTATGCCAGCTCAGTCGGAGCTTTCAGTACATAGCCGTCAGCTTCCTGTGTGGAAAGAAGACCGCTGTTAAGGTCCTTACCTTTGAGGTCGGCATATGCATTGGCTTCGCCTTCGGGAGTTGTTCTGATCGGAAACTTGAAGCGTTTAACAACGCCGTTTCTGAATTTACAAGTCCACATGATGTCTTCCGTACCCATCATGGGAACAATAGAGGCTCCCATGGGAACAAAGTCGGAATAACCTCTAACTTCAATTGCCTGAGAGGGGCAGATCTTTACGCATGAATAGCATTCCCAGCACTGATCGGGTTCCTGGTTGTAAGCTTTCATTTCATTGGGATCAAGAACCATCAGGTCATTGGGACAGATGTACATGCATGCGGTTTTGTCCCCACCTTTGCAGCCGTCACATTTTTCTGCAATTACAAAAGATGGCATTTAAAATACCTCCATAATTTAAGTTAATCAAAATTGCACAATACCGTTGTGCCACTAAATTCTATTTAAATAAAACAGACCGTGTCTAATACTGTCCGGCCTCTTAATGCTTAAGCTTGCTTATGGATCATGCAAAAACAGTTCAATACTGATCCTAGCCTGGCATAAATGTTATCGGAATAGCACTCTCAGACTCATTTTGTCAAGAATTTTTCAAAAAAGATTTGGCATGGTTTTGGTTTATTTCCATTGGTTTACGGCCAATCTATATATATTAAGTCTATCCTGGGACCCACACAAGATATGGTATGGGTCTAAAAATACAAAGAGGCTGGAAATTCGGTCAAAATCCTGCTAATTTGGTCGCCACACTATTTTTAATACCTAACCGAGAAAAGGAAATGGAACATGCCTGAAGACATGGTGCCGGTTACGCTTGATACCCTTATGAATTTTAGGTGCAGCTCTGAAAATGAATGTTTCAATGATTGCTGCAGGGACCTGAATCAGGCCTTAACACCCTATGATGTTTTGAGATTGAGAAAGCGTCTGGAAATGACATCTCAGGATTTTTTGAAAAAATACACCTCGCTTCATCACGGTCCGAAATCAGGTCTGCCTGTGGTGGAATTCAAGCCCAACCCGGAAACAGGTCATGCCTGTCCTTTTGTTACGCCGGAAGGGTGTTCTGTCTATAAAGATCGGCCCGCTTCCTGCCGCATGTATCCTTTGGCAAGGGCCATTACCCTATCAAGAGCGACAGGTGAGGTTTCGGAATTCTTTGCCTTGATCGAAGAACCCCATTGTAAAGGGTTTGGGGCAAAAAGCGATCTTACGGTCCAAGAATGGCTTAAAAGACAGGATGTTCAAACACACAATAAAGAGAACGACAAGCTCATGGGCCTGATCAGCCTGAAAAATAGAATTTTGCCTGGGAAGCTTGAAGGAAACCAGGCTGACAAATTTTATATAGCCTTGTATGATCTGGATGAATTTCGGTTTCTGATTTTTAATAAAAACTTTTTGGAAGCCCTGAAGGTCCCGGAGGGTGTTCTCCAAAAAATCAAGGGGAATGATGAGGCCTTGCTGGACTTTGGTATTGCCTGGGTCGGGTTCGTTTTATTTGGCATTCCAATGTCATTCGGGGATTGATTTTTATGCCGATCAAAGGGAAAATTGCACTTGTTCTGGGTGCCGTCAAGGGTATTGGAAAAGAGATAGGGCTCGCTCTGGCCAAAGAGGGAGCAATCCTTGTTCTAACCCGTTACGACTGGGAAGAAGAATTTCGGCAGATGGAAGAGGACTTTGCGGCAGCCAATGCCGAACATATAATCCTCACGGTGGATCTGAGAAGTATCCGAGACATCGAAGGCCTTTCGACGGCAATCGAAAAAAAATATGGGAGACTGGATATTCTTATCAATAATATAGAGCGAGGGGGATGGCCCTCGGTTCATGGCGAATATACGGAAGATCAGTGGGACCTTGAAGTCGAAACAA
The DNA here is from genome assembly GCA_964484555.1 of uncultured Desulfobacula sp. Lineage (GTDB taxonomy): Bacteria > Desulfobacterota > Desulfobacteria > Desulfobacterales > Desulfobacteraceae > Desulfobacula. Next base: position 13,673 of record CAZAHK010000043.1, on the reverse strand, counting down.
CACTTAAGGCCAAGCGGTGGGTGTTTTCCTCTGTTTTTGCCTTGTTGAAAAAGTCTGATGGGGCAGCGGTGATTAATATTTCTTCCATTGCAGCTCTCGTCGGCAGATCAGGCCCGGCAGCCCTTGTTTTTAATGACGGATATGCAGCAGCCAATAGAGGAATTTCCTCTCTGACGGAAACCTGGGCCCGCATAGGTGCTCCCACGATCAGGGTCAATGAACTCATGCTGGGGATATTTGATGGCCGCCATGCCAAAGATACCCGGGGATGGCGGGAGGTTCTGACATCGGATGAAAAAAAATCTTTGGTGGATCATATCCTTCTGGGCCGGACCGGCAGTCCTGAGGATATCATCAACGCCATCCTGTTTTTGATCAAGGATGCTCCCTATATGACCGGAAGCGTTATCCGGCTTGATGGCGGATATGTCCTCGGCGGAGAATTGGTGCCTCCCATGCCCAAGGGGATCCTTTGATCCGGATCTGAAAAGTGAACACGTAGGCAGCTTTTATGCGCTTATGAAAGTTTTTTCGATCCCCCGTTTTCTAGAATTTTCCGTATCATGCAAGCCAGTTTTTGAGGGTCATGCCGGACAATCACGGCATGGGTATCCAGAAGATCGGTTAGATACAGAGTGCGGTCTTTCCAGAAGGCATCGACCGGATCAATGAAGACAAAATCTGATTTTTGCTCCAAATAGTTATCCAGTATTTTTTTGGACGGTTTTGCACTGTTGCCGATGATGCCGTTCACTCTCTGCCCGAGGCATTCTTCAAGCTTGACAACAAAATCTTTTCCGGAAAAATGATGGGTTTCTCCGAATTTTGTCATTATATTGATGATAAAAATGATTTTCCCAGATGTCCTTTGCAAAGTTTCTTTCACTCCCGGCACAATAAGATTGGGAATCACGCTGGTAAATAAATCTCCGGGCCCGATAAAAATATAATCGGCCTGTTCGACAGCCTCCAGAACCGGTGGGTATACGGAAATCGAAGAGTGATGATGGGGAACAAGAAAGACATCTCTTATCCGTTCCCGCTGGGTACCCCTGGGCAAATCAATGGCCTCCTCCCCGTAAATTCTCTTTCCGTCGGTCAATTCCGCCACAAGGGTTGCCCGGTCAAGGGTAACGGGGAGGATTGTGCCGTCCACGTCCAATATCTCAGCAAGGGCGGCAACACCGGCCGGAAAATTTCCTGTATACCGTGACAGCATTGTCAATAGCATGTTGCCAGCACTGTGGCCCTTGAGCCGGCGATCCTTTTTGAAGCGTTTTAAGAGAATAGACCGGCAGGCGTTCTGATAGGGTGACAGGGCAAGAATGCATTTAAGGATATCTCCGGGCGGCAGGATACCCAGTTCATCCCTTAGTCTGCCGGTGCTTCCCCCTGAGTCCACCATGGAAACAACAGCGGTGATCCGGGCGTCTTCCAAATCCCGCAATCCGGATAATAAGGCAAACTGGCCGCTTCCTCCGCCGATGGTGACGATTCGTCTATCCTTTGCGTCCATGCTGCCCCTTTTTTCGAATCGTTCAAAAATAATACTTTCCTGCAAGGTTATTGGTTTTGATTTGCAAGAAGGTATACCAGACAAAATCTTAAATGTAAAAAAATATTATGATGAAAGCAGCATCTGGGCCACAGTTTCTTTTATCTTATCGTTTTTTTTTGATTTCTGCCGGTAATCCTCCTCAAGCAGGGCCATATTTTGGTAAAAAGGGGTGCGGTCAAAGGAGATATAAACTTTGTCATGGAATTGGCCGGCGCTGCATCCCTTGCCCATAAAAGGTTGGAATCCGGGCTTTCTGATTTCATGGGGAAGGCCGTGAAGTCTGCATATCATTGGCCGGTAAGGGTATAGAATACACCGGCCTTTTTCATTCAAAGGGCAGATGATTTTCCGGCTTTTACCTGTTTCATTTTCCATAAAAGTCTTTTGGCAGTATCCTTCGGCCCTGTACAGGATCTCATTTTTTTTGCCCGGTTCAAGCTGATTAAACCCGTGACGCAAATATGCCTTTTCAACATGGGTGTGATGAAAGAACAGGGATTTGCAGCAATTGTCCTCACAGCCGTTGCACTGGAATTGATATAGGGCTGCAATTCTGTTCCAGGTCTCGTCCATGGACTGATAAAGAATTAAAATGGATGTCGGCATGCCGGTGCCTGTTGAAAAAGGGTCAAACCAGGGGTTTGGGGAAAAAGGTTTTTGAGTAAAGCGTCAGGGCATACCGGTCCGTCATGCTGGCAATGATATCACACACAGACCTTTTCAGCGGGTTTTTAGCGGCATCCCAGGGCGCCATTTCCATTTTTTCAAGTTCACTTTGTAAGGCATCCGAATGATGGATGAAATAGTTGTAAAGGCCGATGATAATATTTTTTGCCTTAACAAATTCTTCATGGACTGCCGGTGACCGGTACACTTTTTCATATAGAAATTTGCGAAGGATGGTCATGGCATGAAAGGTATCCTTGCCCATAAATAGAATGAATTCACCGTTATTCGGTCCGCTGTTGTAAACCAGTTGCTCAATCATGAGACTGGCCCTCTGGGAATGGGTTTTCCCCAGCTTTTTAAGGCAGATATCCGGGACATCGGCCGGGCAAATAACCTTTGCCCTTAAGGCGTCATCAAGGTCATGATTCAAATAGGCTATGATGTCGGCAATCCTGACAATTCTTCCTTCCACGGTAACGGCGGTTTCACCGGGTGTGGAGGGGATGATATTGCCGAACCCTTTGGAATGTTTCAGGATGCCGTCCCTGACCTCCCGGGTCAAGTTCAGGCCCTTCCCTCTGTTTTCAAGGGAGTCCACAACCCTGAGGCTTTGATTGGAATGGGAAAAATGAGGGGAATACACCTCAACCAAAGCGGTTTCCCCGCCGTGTCCAAAGGGTGTATGTCCAAGATCGTGGCCCAGGGCAATGGCTTCGGCCAGATCTTCATTGAGCCGCATGGCTCTGGCGATGTTTCTGGCAATTTCGGCAACTTCAAGGGTATGGGTGAGACGGGTCCGGTAATGATCTCCCAGAGGGGAAAGGAAAACCTGGGTTTTATGTTTTAGCCGCCGAAAGGCGTTGGAATAAACGATCCTGTCCCGGTCAAGCTGGAAAGGCGTTCTGATATTGCAGATATCAGCTTCATCATGGCGTCTTTTTCCATGGGTGCTGAGGGTTCCGTATTCAGAAAGAAAATTTTTTTCCCTGATCTGGAATTGCTCCCGTATGGAAAGATTGCTATCCGTAGCGTCGTCGATTAAATATGATTTTTTATTGGCTTTCATACATTTATATTGAATAATTCATTAAACTCAATACAATACAGGTATTGTCGGAAAAAGCAAGAATTATGGAATCCCCGGTTCACGGCAAACAAGGAACCGGTAATCTCAAAGATCCCTTATCAGGCAAGGATATTTGATTTTGGATGATGCATATTATATGGAACTGGCCTTGGAACAAGCGGTTGTTGCATTTGCTAGTGGAGAGTTTCCCGTCGGTTGTGTGATCGCACAGGATGGGGATGTCATAGCCGTGGGCCAAAGAAAGGGAACAATTTCGGATCGACCCTTCTTCAGTGAAATCGACCATGCGGAGATAAGGGCGTTGAAATCTCTTGAAACCCTTGAAACCCGATTTGAACCGGGAAAAACAACGCTTTATGTTACCATGGAACCCTGTCTGATGTGCTTCGGTGCTATTATCCTGTCCGGAATAAAGAAAATTGTATATGCCTATGAAGATCCCATGGGTGGTGGAACACGATGTGATTTAAACGGATTGCCGCCTTTATATAAAAATTGCGGCGTTGAAATTGTCCCTGGCCTGCTCCGTCGAAAAAGCCTTGACCTTTTTGCCCGCTTTTTTATTAAGGAAACAAATCTATACTGGAAAGACAGTTATTTGGAAGCTTATACCCTGGAACAAAAAATGAAAGAAATTCAAGAGAAATAGTACTTGCATTTTTTAGGGCATGTCATTATAATCGCAGGGTTATACTTGTTCTATCATCATAAAAATGGAATCTTGTAGGTGCAGGAGGTGTGGAATATCTACTAAGCGAGGAAAGCAGGATCAGGTAAATGTGAATAGAGGGATTCGGTCCAGCCAGGTCCGGGTCATCGGTTCCGGCGGCGAGCAGATAGGCATTATGCTGATTGAAGAAGCTTTAAGGGCTGCTGCTGAAGAATCTTTGGATCTGGTTGAAGTTTCGCCGGATGCAAAACCACCTGTCTGCAAGATAATGGATTTTGGAAAATATAAATACGAGTTGACCAAAAAAAAGCAGGAGGCCAAGCGTAAACAAAAGACCACCCAAATCAAGGAAATCAAGGTGCGGCCCAAAACAGACGACCATGATCTTGCGACCAAAGTCAATCATATTGAAAAATTTATCAGCAAGAATGATAAGGTCAAGATTACCATGGTTTTCAGGGGCAGGGAGTTTACGCTTCAGGAGCAGGCAAATGCAATTTTGGACAAAATTGTTGCCATGACGGCAGAATTTGCAGTAGTCGATCAGGCCCCCAAATTTGAAGGCCGTTTCATTACAATGCTTTTGGGACCGAAATGATCCGGGTTAGCTGATGTAAGAACAGCAGGGACTGCTTTAAATACATAATAATGTATGGTGGTATAGGGTGCTTTTTGATTATACCACCATCTCTTTTTTGAAATTGCAATACAGGAGAGAAAGACAATGCCGAAGATCAAAACATGCAGAGCGGCTGCAAAACGGTTCAAGAAAACAGGGTCAGGGAAATATAAATTTAGAAAATCCCATGCCAGCCATATCTTAACCAAAAAAACAACAAAAAGAAAAAGATCTCTTAGGCAGGATCAGATCATTGATAAGGATAATATGCTGGAGGTCCGGCGTTTATTGCCCAATGGATAGATCTTTTTACGGTTTGATTTAAAGAATACAGAGAATTGAGGAGTTTGACAACATGAGAGTCAAAAGAGGATTTAAGGCAAGAAGACGCAGAAATAAAGTTCTTAAGCTTGCAAAAGGTTTCAGAGGCGGGAGAGGTAAGCTTTACCGGACGGCCTCGGACAGTGTCGACAAAGCATTGATGTATGCATATCGGGATAGACGAGCCCGCAAGAGAGACTTCAGAAAACTTTGGATCATCAGGATTAATGCGGCTGCAAGAATGAATGACATCTCTTACAGCAAATTCATGAATGGATTGAAGCTAAGCGGCAGTGAATTGGATCGAAAAGTATTGGCTGATATTGCCATCTGTGATCCTTCGGCTTTTTCCCAGTTGGCATCAAAAGCCAGATCCCAATTTAATTAGAAAAGCAATTTGCGAGGGCGTTTTGCAAAACACTATTGTCGGAATCGAAACAGAGGCATTTGAGAATATAGAGCAGGCCTGCGATTCAGTTGCGCTTGAGCAGATTTCCATCAAATATCTCGGCAGGAAGGGAATTCTTACCGGATTTTTACGCAATATATCCACCCTTCCTGAGGATGAACGTCCCGATGCCGGCAAAGATGCCAATCTCCTTAAATTGCGGCTTGAAAAAGCAATTCAGGAGAAGCAGTTAGAGATTGAGACTGAAATTGACAGGGATTTTCGAGGCATAGATGTAACACTTCCGGGACGATTTACAAGAAGAGGCTCTCTTCATCCCATTACCCAAGTGGCCGGGGAAATCAGTGATATCTTTTTAAGACTGGGGTTTGATATTGCGGAAAGTCCTGAAGTGGAGACGGATTATTATAATTTTGAGGCTTTGAATATCCCCAAATACCATCCTGCGAGGGATATGCAGGATACATTTTATGTATCGGAAAATATTGTTCTGCGAACCCATACTTCGCCTTCGCAACCCCGGGTGATGGAAAAAGCCAAGCCTCCTGTGAGGATTATTTCACCCGGGAAAGTTTTCCGGTGTGATTCCGATATTACTCATACACCCATGTTTCATCAGGTCGAAGGTCTGATGGTGGATAAAAATATTTCTTTTGGCGACTTGAAAGGGATATTGACCACCTTTGTCCATCAATTTTTTGATACACAGACGGCTTTGCGGTTCCGGCCCAGTTTCTTTCCTTTTACCGAACCCAGTGCCGAAGTCGACATCTGTTGCGTCATGTGCAGGGGGGCAGGGTGCCGGATCTGCTCAAAAACGGGTTGGCTGGAAGTCCTGGGCTCAGGCATGGTCCATCCTGCCGTTTTTGAAAATGTCGGGTATGATACGCGTCAATATACCGGATTTGCATTCGGTATGGGGATTGAACGCCTTGCCATGCTTAAGTATGGGATTGATGACATAAGGAAATTTTTTGAAAACGATATCCGTTTCTTAAGGCAGTTTTAATATGAAAGTCAGTTTGAACTGGTTAAAGTCGTATATCTCCATTGACCTTGAGCCTTCGGTCATATCAGAAAAATTGACCATGGCAGGTCTGGAGGTGGAGGCGATTGAAGAAAAATATGATTACCTCACCCATGTTGTGGTTGCAAAGGTCCTGGACGTCAGCCAGCATCCGAATGCGGAAAAGCTCTCCGTCTGCCGGGTTGATGTGGGAGGGGATCAACCGCTCCAGATCGTTTGCGGCGCCCCCAATGTCAGAAAAGGCATGTTTTCTCCCTGCGCCCTTGAGGGTGCGGTCCTCCCCGGAGATTTAAAAATAAAGGCAGGAAAACTCAGAGGAGAAATTTCTCAAGGGATGCTGTGCAGCGCATCTGAATTGAGGCTGAATTCCGATGCTTCAGGGATAATGGACCTTGAAGGCGAGTATGAGGCTGGAACCCCTCTGGATAAGGCCATAAAATTATCCGATACCATTTTTGAGCTCAATTTGACTCCCAACCGGCCGGACTGCCTCAGCATGATCGGTGTTGCAAGGGAAATGGGGGCCTTTACCGAACCCGGGCATAAAGTAAAATTTCCTTTGTTCTCTCTCCCTGAAGAAAAAATCGGGAAAGAATCCATCCATGATCATGCCCAAGTTGAGATCCTGGACCCTGATCTTTGCCCGAGATATTCTGCAGGCCTTCTGTTCGATGTGAAAATCAAACCCTCACCCTTCTGGTTGAAGGAGAGGCTTGAAGCCATCGGCCTTACTTCCATTAACAATGTTGTGGATATTACCAATTTTGTGATGATGGAGATGGGCCAGCCCCTTCACGCCTTTGATTTTGATCGGGTGGCCAAGGGGAAAATCATTGTCCGGAGAGCAGACAGCGATGCTGAATTTACAACCCTTGACAGTAAAACCCACACCCTTCAGCCGGATATGCTGATGATCTGTGATGGAGAAAGGCCGGTGGCACTGGCTGGCGTCATGGGCGGCGAAAATTCGGAGATTACGGATACCACCACCCGAGTTTTGATTGAAAGCGCCTATTTTAATCCGGTTTCCGTTAGAAAAACCGCAAAAATTACCGGAATTTCAACGGATGCTTCCCACAGGTTCGAACGCGGTATTGATCCGGATGGAACTGTGAATGCGCTCAAAAGAGCGGTTTCATTGATGGCGGAACTCTGTGACGCCACTGTTGCACAAGGGTTTATTGATGCCTATCCTGAAAAATTTGTACCAACGGATATTGAGTTGAGCACCACCGCCTTGAACACCAGACTGGGTACCGATCTTGATACCGACGCCATAAAACGAATTTTGGAATCCGTTGAATTTGAAGTCGAAAAAAAGGATGCGGATAAACTGGTGGTGGGAGTCCCGTCATTCAGAGTGGATGTGACACGACCCGAGGACCTTTCCGAAGAAGTCGCCAGGCTGTGGGGCTATAATAATATTCAAACCAGTTATCCGCTGGTGCTGGCCGAGGGCCGGCCGCTTTCTCCCAAAGTGGGGCTTAGAAAAAGAATCCGGCAGATTTTATCGGGCTTCTCATTATCCGAAGCCATCAATTATAATTTTATCCATGAAAATTCATGTGACCGGTTGAATCTTGCCCAAGAAGACAAAAAAAGAAATGTAGAGACTATTTTAAATCCCATTTCCGATCAGATGTCGGTTTTAAGAAGTTCAATGATTCCAGGCCTTCTGGAAACCATGAAAAAGAATAATTCCCAGCAGACACCCTCTGTGAGAATCTTTGAGATCGGAAAGATATTTCATGCGACCCAAAAGGGCGACCTTCCGGAAGAAACTGAAATGGTTGCAGGCCTTTTGACAGGCAATCGATCAGAGCAGACCTGGTATTCAAAAAAATCTGAAATTGATTTTTTTGATCTGAAGGGTGTGGTTGAGGGCTTTTTTGAAGCGCTTATGATCCGGGATTTGAAGTTTGAGAGAATTGTGGATCAATCCTTTCCCTATTATCAAAAAGGGCATGCGGCCTTTATCAAATCAGGAGATATGCTGATCGGCACCCTTGGGAAAATGGATGCCAAGGTTTTAAAGAATTTCGGATTAAAGCAAGATGCTTTTGTTTTTGACTTCAGTTTTAATGCCATCCAGAATCTGCTGCCGGGTTCCATTACCGCCCGACTGCTTCCGAAATTCCCTTCCATTTCAAGAGACATCACGATTATTGTGAGCACTTCCATTGCGGTTGGATCGGTTTTAAAACAAATGGATGCTTTTTTCGGCAGAGAGTCTTTAATTGAACACATTTTTCTTTTTGACGCTTTTGAAGGCCCACCTCTTTCCGAGGGCAAAAAGTCTTTATCGTATAGAATTATTTATCGGTCCGAGGAAAAAACCCTAAAAGAAAAAAATATTCAAAAGATTCATGAAGCCCTCACAAAAATGCTTTTGAATGAATTTGATGCCTATTTGCCGGAACTTTAGCAGCACATGCTTAACGGAAAAGGGTTGTTGACAAACCGGATAGAGATTGATATATTCCACGGCTGATGCGGGCATAACTCAGTTGGTAGAGTGCAAGCTTCCCAAGCTTGATGTCGCGAGTTCGAACCTCGTTGCCCGCTCCATCTTAGGATGGGAGGCAGGTTTGTTCCATTTATGGGATTTATGAAATAATCTGAGCCATTGCAGGTAAGGCACGGATTTTGTATTGGGAACGGGCATCTGCCCGTTTTTGTATTTAAGGATATAAAGAACAGGTGCTGCGCAGATATGGGTGTTGGACCAAAAAAGAGCAATTTTTTAGTTGAGAAGATCAGGGAAGTGGCAGAACCCCTATGTCAGGCTGAAAATTATGAGCTTGTGCATCTGGAGGTTGTTTCTATCAACCGGGAAAAGATTGTTCGTTTTTTTATGGATAAGCCCGGCGGCATTACACTGGAAGATTGCGTTTACGCCAGCCGCCAACTGGGTGATTTGATCGATGTGTATATTGAGAATATCGGCAAATACCGGCTCGAGGTTTCTTCTCCCGGGCCCAACCGTCCTTTGAAGAAAAAGGAGGATTTTCTCAGATTCAAGGGTGAGCGGGTAAAAATCGAGACAGCGGAGTTGATTGAGAACAAAAAAAAGTTTACCGGGATTCTTGAGATAATTAACGATGATTCTGTTGTGATTGCGGTTGATGGGAAAAAGGTTGAGATTAAAGACCATGCGATCAGCAAAGCAATACTTGCAGGTCAGTAATATGGAGAACACGTAAGCATGTTTATCACGGATATTAAAAGGGTTATTGACCAGGTAAGCCGAGAAAAAGGAATTGAGCCGGAAGTTCTTATAAATACCATAAAAGAAGCGATTATTTCAGCGGCTAGAAAGAAAATCGGGCCAAGAGCGGATATCGAAGTCCATTATGATAATAAAACAGGCGAGGTCGAGGTTTTCCATTTTAAAGAAGTGGTAGAGGAAGTTGAATATTCGGACAGTGAGCTGACCATCGAAGAAGGATATGAATATGACCCTGAATGTGAGATCGGGGACAGTCTCGGAATCCGGATCGATACTGAAGAATTCGGTCGGATTGCCGCACAGTCAGCCAAACAGGTCATTATTCAGAAAATGCGGGAAGCGGAAAGAAATGCGATTTATGATAATTTTATTCATAAAAAAGGTAAAATTATCAATGGAATTGTTCAACGTTTTGATCGGGGCAGTATCATCGTTAATCTGGGCCAGGCCGAGGCTGTTCTGAGACCGAGGGACCAGATGCCCAAGGAAAGTTACAAACGGGGTGACAGGATCAGGGCCTATGTCCTGGATGTGCTGGAAGAATCAAAGGGAGCACAGATTATCCTTTCCCGGACCCACCCTGAATTTGTAATCGAATTATTTAAAACCGAAGTGCCTGAGGTTGCAGAAGGAATTGTGACCCTTCGCGGCGCAGCAAGGGTTCCCGGTGTGAGAGCCAAGGTCGCTGTGTCTTCATCCGACTCGGATGTCGATCCCGTGGGAGCCTGTGTCGGTATTAAAGGAAACCGGGTTCAGAATATTGTTCAGGAACTTCGGGGTGAAAAAATCGATATTGTCCAATGGAGTCCGGATATTGCCAGGTTTGTTTGCAATGCCCTGTCTCCTGCCGAGATTGCAAGGGTTATTATTGATGAAGACAATCGATCCATGGAGGTTATTGTGGCAGACGATTATCTTTCCATAGCCATCGGCAAGGGGGGGCAGAATGTTTCCCTTGCCTGTGAAATAACCGGCTGGCATCTGGAAGTCACCAGCGAGGCGGAATACAGCCGTGAACTCAAAGAAGGATACGATACCCTGATGAAGCTGAAAGGGGTGGGCTTGCCTTTGGCGGAAACATTATTCAAGGGCGGTTATTCTTCACTATTGGACATTGCGGAAGCCGATGTTGAAGATCTTGCTCAGATTACGGGCTTTGACGAATCCAGAATCAAGGAAATAATGGATGATGCCAAGGCTCTTCTGGAAGAAGAATTAAATGGAGAGGACCCGGACAGGGGTTTAAAAAAAGCGGAAGACGATGAACAGATCCAGGACGGTGAAAAAAGCTAAGGGCATGAGACTATCGGCGGGCAGAACGGGAAGATTATCAAAAGAGAACAAAATTTTGGGGGCAATATATGGCGAAGATCAGAGTATACGAGCTGGCAAAAGATCTGAACATGACGAATACAGCACTTCTTAATAAAATGAAAGAATTGAAGATTGAAGTTAAAAGCCATATGAGTTCTCTGGAAGACAGCGATATCAGCGCGATTAAACGAAGCCTGTTTGGTAGGGAAAAAGGGAAAAATGAGATTAAGGTAAAAGCATCCGTTATCCGAAGACGAAGGTCTCCGGCCGATGAAACTGCAGAGCCCGAAGGTGATGAAGACATGACTCCTGCCTCAGGGGAAGAGACTTCACCGGAGGTTGTCCCGGACATTCACGAAGAAATGCCAAAGGCTCCGGTAATGATGCCGGCCCCCAAGAGTATTGAAGCCGAGCCCAAAAAAGACAAGTCCCTCATAAAAAAGGTCCAGCCTGCCAAGATTATCAGACCTGCAGTGATAGATTCCCCTGTTAGTGCTGAACCGGCAGATTCTGTAAAAATTTCCGGGCAAGACTCTATTGTTTCGGAGATTGAAGCAGGGAAAGAAACAGAAGCGGCAGCAGAACCCGATGCCGCAGAAATGAGCCCCGAGCTTACCCATATGGAAAACCCCGTTCTCAGCGATGAGAATTTGTTGGAGAATCAACCTGAACCCTTTGTGGAAAATGAGATGGCCGTGACGGAGACTGACTCGCTGAACATTGAAGATAGAGACGAAAAGGCAAAAAAGAAAAAAAAGAAGAAAAAGTCAACGCCTGCAAAAATCGTCAAAATAGCAGACCCCATTGCTCTTGAAAATTTAAGAAAACCAGCCCCGGTTGAAGACAAAAAATGGCCGGGTCCAAAAAGCGATTCCCGTACAGAAGCTCCCAGGAAAAAACCGTTTGTTGTTAAAGACCCATTGTTGCAGTCTTTTAATGAAATTCCTGAAAAAGAAATTCCTCTCAGCGATATCATCAAACCGGATGAAATAGATGCAGGAAAATGGAAAAAAGAAAAAAAACCGGCTATTTTTGATGATGAAAGCCTCTCCTTTGGCAAAAAAAAGCAGCGTAAACAAAAATCTGTTATTGAGGGCGAGGCTTTATACAATACCACCCATAGCCGTAAAAAACGGGGAAAGAAGGAAGCAAAAGGGAATAAAAAGGGCAAGTTTCAAAAAACTCAGATTACCACGCCCAAGGCCATCAAAAGAAGAGTTAAAATTGACGAGGCCATCGAACTGGCCGAACTCGCAAAACGCATGGGTATCAAAGCCAATGAGATGATTGCCAAATTAATGACCCTGGGTGTCATGGCAACCGTGAATCAAACCATCGATTTTGATACGGCTGTTCTGGTTGCGACTGAATTTGAGTTTGAAGTTGAAAGAGCATCTTTTGAAGAAGAAACCCTGCTTCATATCGAAGAAAGCCAGGAGGATGAAGGTCAAATGATTGAAAGGGCGCCGGTGGTCACCATCATGGGCCATGTGGACCATGGCAAGACATCCCTTCTGGATGTGATCCGCAAATCAAAAATTGCCAGTGGAGAAGCAGGCGGAATCACCCAGCACATCGGCGCCTATAATGTTCAGACCCCTAAAGGAGGGCGGGTTACCTTCCTGGATACACCCGGTCATGCCGCTTTTACGGCCATGCGGTCTAGGGGTGCACAGGTTACCGATATTGTTATCCTTGTGGTCGCTGCCGATGACGGGGTCATGCCCCAGACCATTGAAGCCATCAATCATTCAAAGGCAGCAGGCGTGCCGGTCGTGGTGGCCATCAACAAAATGGATAAACCCGGAGCTGATCCCGACAGAATTATGAGAGAGCTCTCGGAATATGATCTTCTGTCTGAGGAATGGGGGGGAAATGTTATTTTTGTCAAAGTATCTGCCAAGACAGGCAAAGGGATTGATGAACTCCTTGAAATGATTCTGCTGCAATCCGAGGTTCTGGAACTTAAGGCAAACCCCGATCGAAAAGCGACCGGTTATGTGGTTGAATCCCGTCTTGATGTCGGACGCGGAGCCATTGCCACAGTCCTTGTCAAGCAGGGAACCTTGCGGGACGGAGACCCTATTGTCTGCGGCCTTCATTCCGGACGGATCAGGGTTATGATCGATGATGCCGGTAACAGAATTAAAGAAGCAGGTCCGAGCACGCCGGTTGAAATTGTCGGTTTGAACGGTATCCCCAATGCCGGGGATGAATTTATTTCCGTCGCGTCGGAAAAGGATGCAAAACAGATTGCCGGCCACAGAATGCAGAAGCAAAGAGCAAAGGAATTGGCTAAGAAGAGCCGGGCCAATCTTGAGAAGATGTTTGAGAATCTGGGTGCTGCTGAAATCAAGGAACTTAAACTCATTGTGAAAGCAGACGTCCAGGGTTCCATTGAGGCCCTGAACGATTCATTAAAGGAACTGGCCAAGGAAGAAGTGGATGTTAAAATCGTTCATTCCGGCACCGGCACCATTAATGAATCGGATGTGTCCCTTGCTGCGGTTTCCGATGCCATTATTATCGGCTTTAACGTCCGGCCCACTCCCCAGATCCGTGCCCTTGCCAAGGATGAAAATGTGGATATGCGGTTCTATGATATTATTTACGATGTGATTAATGACATCAAATCCGCATTGGACGGCATGATGCCGTCCACCTTCCATGAAATCATTATCGGCCGGGCCGAAGTCCGGGAGACCTTTGTGGTTCCGAAGATGGGAACCATTGCCGGATGCCATATTTCAGAAGGAAAAGTGATCCGCGG
>CAZAHK010000042.1:0-24826 GCA_964484555.1 uncultured Desulfobacula sp. | reverse complement strand
AGGATCAAACTCTCCAGTTTTATCCTTTGTACTTCAAACTCTTAAGGTCTTGTTAGACCCGCTCTTAATTTCTTCACTGACCAATTTTCAAAGATCAAAAAAAAACTTCCCGAGAAGCTTGTTACAATCTGTCCTCGTGAAGACCGGCGTAATATGCTTGAAAAAAAACACTTTGTCAAACCTTTTTTTTAATAAATTTTAAAAAATGATTTAATCCTCTGAATTCACGGCAGAATTTTCGAATTATGCTTTTTTCGAAATTCTGCCTTTATTGGCAAGGCATTCAAAGTCCTTGATATCCGGCCCATGATCCTTTATGTGTATCACAGCCGTTTTCAACCGTAATAGGGAAGGCAGGAATTGACCGACATAAAAGAAAAAGCCGCCGCGATTTGCCGACTTGGTCCTGGCCGGGCTGTATGCCTTCTTCATCTATAAGGAGATCCTTTAAGGATGGCCGGACCGGTTTTCACAGATGCTTCCTCTGCCATTCTCCTGGAGAAAGCCGGGCTTTTTACAACCGTTTCAAAAGCCTTCCGCATCGTATTTCCGGCCTCTGTGTTCAATGAGATCACCCGGCCGGGATATCCGGGTGCGGCCTTTTTTACAAAAGCCCTTGAGAATGGCCTGGTTGATGTTGTTTTCGGGTCTGAAAAAAATCTATTCAGCGGCTATCCCCGGAAAAATGAAATGGATGCGGGAGAAAGGGATGCCATCTGCCTTTTCCTTGAACGAAAACAAGGCTTTATCCTCACCGACGACGGCCGTGCCGCCGCCTGGTGCAGGGACCATGATCTGCCCTTTATCAATGCGCTCCTGGTCCCGAAAATTCTGGGGATTGCCGGATGGATAACCCGGGAAGACAGTATGGACAAAATGGAATTGCTGTGCCGCATGGGAAGATATTCACAAAAAATCAAGGATCTGGCCTTTTCCTTTACAAAAAAGGATCTTACCCTGTTTATGCCGGAGAAAAAAAATGAAGACCTCCTCTTTTGATGCCGTTGCCTGGCGTAAAAAAGCCAGCGCCTTTGTGATCCGCTGCCACCATCATTTATTTGGAAAAAACAATGAGGACCCCCTGGCCTATCTTTTCACCCGGGGCATCAAAAACGAATTTGCAAAAAAAATGCTCCTGGGCTGGAATAAATTCAGCCAGGAGAGGCCCGGGGAAAACTGGGGATTTGGGCCGGGACCGGAAAAAATTGTCCTGCAAAAGGGCCTGGTCATTCCCTATATTGTTGAGAAAGAATTGAAATCCGTGTTCATCTATGTCTATGAACCGGATGGTGCGAAAGGCGCTGCCATGGTTCCGGGAAACGCCTGCACCTGCATGATCCTTGAAAATGAACCCGGACAGGCCGGAAAAGTCCCGCCGGTTCTGGTCCATGACCTGATGCAAGGCCTTTTGCTTTTCCAGGAAAAAAAGGAAACCGGTTGCATCATTATTCACCCTGATCCTGAAACCCCGGTGGATGAAACGGCGAAAGTCCTGCTCGAATCCAGTGAAAAAAAACCGCTTTAGCTGCCGGACCGGGGCTTTCGTTTCAGATTCACCATGATCACCCCGGCCACAATACAGAGGATGGATACGGCCAGATGGGGGGTAATGGTTTCTCCCAGGATCAGCACACCGAACAGCACCCCGGCCAGGGGCATGATAAAAATAAAGGAATGCAGGGCCGTGGCCCCGAATCTCTGCAAGAGGCTGTTCCAGGCGATAAATCCAAAGGAGGCCGAGACAATGGCCTGATAGAGCAGGGAAGTGACCACCGTGGGGGTCAGGTCTCCGATCATTTGGGTATCCCATAGAAAGGCGCCGACAAAAAAGAAGGGGGTGCCGAAGACAATGGGATAGAGGGTGATCTGGGCCACATTATACCCGGAAATAATCCGTTTGACATAGACCGCGCTGGAACTCCAGAGGATTACGGCCATGAGAATGATCAGATCCCCTTTTTTCAACTCACCGGCCAGGTCCTGCTCATCCAGAAACAGGAACAACACCCCGGCAAATCCAAGACTGATACCGATTCCCTTTTGCAGGGTGATGGTGTCTCCGGGAATAAAAAAATGGGCAAGGACCAATACGATAAAGGGCAGGACATTGGAAATCAAAGCCCCGTGGGAGGCTGTGGTTCTACCCATGCCCAGATAAAAACAGGACAACTGGACCACAAAAATGGCGGCAAGGACGAGCATCTGGCCCAATTGTTCCCGGTTGAGGGCCAGGGAGGCTTTTTTCAGCCTGGCCCAGATATAAATGGCCAGGGCGGCAATGACAAACCGGATGCCGGCGGCCGTGAAGGGCCCAAGCCCTGTCAGGCACAATTTAATGGCCACGGTATTGGCCCCGAAGAGAATACATAAAAATATCGTCAAGGCCGCGGCCCGGAAGGTCATATCATCGTTTTGCAATATGTTTCAACCCTCAATAAACCGGTTGTCGGATTTTAAGGACACGGCCTTTTCCTGATTTTTTTCCAGCCAACCCACGGCAGTGACGGTTTTCGAATCAAAGGCAGGAACATAGGGTTTGATGTCCAGCAAGGGCGTACCGTTCAGCACATCAATATCTTTGATGGTCAGGACAGGGCCCTTTCTTTCCACCAGCCGGACAATGGACAGTCCGATGGGGTTGGGACGCCTCGGCGCCCGGGTGGCAAAAAGCCCTCTTTTTTCCGTATCCAGAAAGGGCTTGACCAAAAGGTCATAACCGGTTGAGCAATGAAACCGGTACAGCAGGATCAGGTGGGAAAAGCCTTCAATATCCTTCAGTCCTTTTTCATATGCCTCATTGACGACAATGGTCCCTGTGACATCCAGGGCGCCTGTAGGCTGGATGGGCATGCCTTCAAGGTTTTCAAAGGGGGTATGGATGACGCCGATGGGGCTAATGGTAAAATTCATGAGGTCTCCTTATAGAGCGTGACTCTGTTTCTGCCCTGTTGTTTGGATGCGTAAAGGGCCGCATCTGCCCGGGCAATCCAGTCGACGGCGGTTTTAATATCCGAGTCTTTTGTTAAACCGGCAATCCCAAAGGACATGGTGATGTGAAAAAATTTATGTTCCATGCCCATGCCGGTTTTATCGGCCTGTTCAAACGGAGTGGCCTCAATGGTTTTCCGGAGCCTTTCAACGATCTGAAAGGCATGGGCCTCGTCGGTCTCATCAAAAATCAGCAGGAATTCCTCCCCGCCG
This sequence comes from uncultured Desulfobacula sp., assembly GCA_964484555.1. Taxonomy (GTDB): domain Bacteria; phylum Desulfobacterota; class Desulfobacteria; order Desulfobacterales; family Desulfobacteraceae; genus Desulfobacula. Next base: position 21,625 of record CAZAHK010000042.1, on the reverse strand, counting down.
TAACGGCCGGCCACATCAAAGACCCCCCGCATGGAAGAGGATAAAATCTCACCCGTTTTTTTTAAAACCAGATCGCCCTGGATATGGCCGTAGGTATCGTTGACGGCTTTGAAGAAATCAATATCTCCCATGGCAATACAGGCAGAGGACAAGGGTTTCCGTTCAAACCGCCGGACCACAACATCCGCTTTTTGTTTGATTTTATAACTGTTGAACAGCCCGGTCAGATGATCAATCTCGGCCTGGTATTGAAATTGGGTTTTCATTAGAAGGGTGCTCAAAAAATTGCACATGATTTCAATTCCGGCAACCTCATAATATTTAACGGAAGCTTCTTTTCCGTAAAAATCCCCGCCAAAGAGGTAGGCTCCGCCAAAGCTTTCCGGCAGATAAACATAACCGATGATATCACACCCGGTGCCCGGCACATTTTCATAGGATACCTGTTGGGTCAAAAACGCCGTGGCTTCATTCACATACCGTTGATCCGGGGCATGGAGAAATATTCTTAATCTGCCGCCCTCGCTGAGATCCGGCCTCAATCCCTTCGGATCAATTTTTTTCACGATTTCCAGGATGAGCCGGTCTTCTATGACATTGGACACCTTGTACAAGACACTCATATCAAACATCATGGTTTGCCTGAGGATTTCCAGGGGATAATCAAAACTTTCATCAACACCGGCGTTGGCATCCAGATTTTTTAAGAATCCAAAAAGTCGGCCCAGGTGATTCAGAATCATTTTTGCATCGGATGTGCCTTTTTTCATAAACCGTTTCCTTGAGTCCGACCCATATCCTAGCATGGTCCCGGACAGATTTGAAGATAAGATTCCATAGCTTTAAAAGCAGTGGCAATGGACAGCCCGGACCCGCACCGGGTCCTGATCCAGTCCTGGTGAGCCAAAAGGGTGCCTGTGGCAAACAAGGTCTCATGCACCGGCCGTTTGTCCGGCGCAACCGGTCTTAAAAACGCATCGGTCTCAATACCGGCCCGGTTGATTCTGTGGCCGCCCGGATCAAAATAGGCCTGCCGATGCCACTGGTCCCGGCTCTCCGGTTGCCATACGGGCAGGTTCAGCAGGGATTCATGGATTTTGTTCCGGTCCGCATAAAGACCTCGGCTTAAAAACCGGCCCGTTGCCAGAAGAACGGCCTTGGCATGGAGAATGACAGGCTGGATATCGGAATCGAGCCTGCAATGAAAACCGCCTTTGGACAGAGCCTTGACCCCGGTTACCCGCCGGTTCTGAAACAATCTGACGCTGGTATTTTCAAGGGACCTCATCAGGGCTTCTTTCAGGCGGATGCCGGGGACGGAAACCGGGGAAGTGGGAATTTCAAAGAATTTTAAACCGGATTCCGCCTCGAGCCGGTTCAGAATCTTTTCCGAAGAATGAATGCCCAGGACGGCCGGAAAGCCCACCCAGGTTTCATCTTTTACCGCCGACCGGACCAGGGTCAGAAATTTATCCTGGACCTGTTCCGCTTCAAGGCTTTTGGCCAGAAACGGGGTAAAGACCTCCCTTCGCAGCCGGGTCTCCGGAAATTCAAGGGTCTCTGCCCTTAACGCCTTCCAGGTCTTTTTCATCATCTCTTTGACAAAGACGGCGGAAAATTCCCTGAGTCCTTTAAAATCAAGGATGAGACAAGGCTCCCGAGCCTGGACGGCCTCGGCATTGGATCTCATGGCGGGGGTCAGCCGGAAGGTGGGCCTCAGGGTCCCAAAGGGGGTCATGACCAGGGTATTTTTATTTTCATGCCCGGCATAGGTCAGGCCCTGGCGTTTCAGGGCTTCTGTAAGTTCCGAGAACGCCTGTTGAATGGTTTTCTTTTGTATCCCGGCCAGGGGATGGTTGGGTTCCTGTTCGGACAGTTTTTCCAGCATGGTCCAGGGCTTTTTGGTAATCCGGCCTTTTTGGGTCAGAGACGCCCCCCAGAGATCCAGGAGGCCGCTTGAATATTCAAACCCTCCTGCCCCTCCGGCCACCACGGCATTGATCTTCCGGTGGGCGGCAAAAACAGCCGCCGACATGCCGGAAAGGCCGGAACCGATGATCAAGAGATCCGTTGTATGCATGGCTTCCATTATCGCCTCAATTTATAAGGGGGTGTCAGGTCAAGCCCATAAAATCCGCAGAACAGGGCCTCGTTCAGTTCAGCCTGGGCCAGTTGCCCGTCCCAGAGCACGGGGCGCTGACCGATAAACCGCTCCCGGAGAAGGTCCTTGATATTATAAATGCCTTCATCGGCTTTGAGATAGTCTTCATCATACATGAACCCCGTGACCCTCTGGCTGCAGAAGGTTCCCTGGCAAGCGCCCTTTCCCAGCCTGGAATGAACGCGAAGGGCGTTGAGATCCGAGGTTTTCCGGTTTTTTTTCAGCCAGGTAATGAGTTCCTTGAATTGATTCCGGGAAATCATTTCACATTCACACAGGGTGATATCCTCTGTTTCGTCCCTGCCGGACCGGAGCCGGAAGGACATGCCGGCCTCGGTCATCCGGGAGGGGGCCTTGGATTTCAAGGGGGTCGTCGCCGTAAGGCATTCCCCTGTGTTATGAAGCCTTTCTGCAATGAGGTTGGCGGTTTTTTCCGCCATGAGCCGGAAGGTGGTCATCTTACCGCCGGTGATGGTGATGAAATTTTCAATCCCGTCAAACCTATGGTCCATGAGGGAAAAGCCCCTGGATACGGACCGGTCGTCTCCGGAACCCTCCGATTCCCTGATCAGGGGCCGGACCCCGGCATAGGCCCGGATATAACGGGTTTGTTCAAGCTCAGGCACCATGGCGGCGGCTTCTTTCACCAGGATGTCCGTCTCCTCCACCGTGGGCCGGATATGATCCAGGTGATCCACCCGCAGGGAGGTGGTGCCGAAGATGGACACGGTCCCGCCCGGAACCAGGATATCCCCGTCGGAAGGGATTCTCAGGCGGTTCAGCACATGGCCGGACACCCGGCTGTGGGTGATGAGAAGGCTGCCCTTGGAATAGATCATGTCCACATGAATTCCCGCCAGTTTTGCAATCTCTCCGGACCAGGCCCCGGCCGCATTCACCACCATCCGGGCCTCGATTTCAAAAAACTGCCGGGTGACAAGATTTTTCACCGTCACCTTTTGAACGGCCTTTCCGGCCATGTGGAATTTGACGACCTTGCAGAAATTAAAATACCTTGCCCCGTGCTCAATGGCCTGGTTCATATTTTCAAGGCTGATGTGGAAGGGTTCCACGGACGCATCCTCCACCCTGAAGGCGGCAATGGTGTTTTTTGACAGGGCCGGTTCAAGCTCCAGGACTTCTTTTGCCGTCAGGGGCTCACAGGGAATGCCGGCGTTTCGGCAGAGTTCCGGGAAAAGACGGATATAGGCTTCATCATCCCCTTTTACGGCAATATAAAGCCCGCCCGTGTCTTCGATGCAGTGGGGGGCGATGGTTTTTAAAATCTCCGCCTCGGACTTGCATTCCCGGGCCGACACCGGGTCCGAGGACACATATCTGGCCCCGGAATGAAGAAGGCCGTGGTTTCTTCCCGAGGCCCCGGCATTGATGGTTTCCATTTCAAGGACCAGGCAGGAGATTCCCCGCAGGGCCAGGTCCCGAGCCAGGCCGGTGCCGGTGACACCACCGCCGATGATGAGAACCTCTGTGTAAAAACGTTTTTTTTCCGGCATGATCTTATTTCCAGTTCAGGGTCCGCTGGACCGCCTTTTCCCATCCTGCTGAGAGATTTTCCCGCCAGGCCCGGTCTTTTTGGGGCAGATAGGTGGAATGAACCGCCCAGTTCCGTTTCAATTCCTCGGGGCCGGACCAGACGCCCACGGCCAAGCCTGCGGCATAGGCAGCGCCCAGGGCCGTGGTCTCGGAAATTTCCGGCCGGATGACAGCCACATTTAAAATATCGGCCTGGAACTGCATCAACAGCCGGTTTTCCACCATGCCCCCGTCCACCCGCAAGGATTTGAGATCCAGTTTGCCTTGAAATTCTTTTTTAACGGCCTCCACAATATCCCGGGTCTGGAAGGCCGTGGCTTCAAGAACGGCCCGGGCCAGATGGCCCTTGCCGGCAAACCGGGTCAGGCCCGCGATCACGCCCCTGGCATCGGACCGCCAATAGGGGGCAAAAAGGCCTGAAAAAGCAGGGACACAATACACATCCCCGTTATCCGCCACAGTTTCGGCAAGGGCCTCGATTTCCGAAGCCTTCCGGATGAGCCCCAGGTTGTCCCGCATCCACTGGACCAAGGCCCCGGCATAGGCAATGGAGCCTTCCAGGGCGTAGCAAGGCCTTTGCCCGCTGATCTGATAGGCCGGGGTGGTCAAAAGACCGTGGCGGGAAAATTGGATTCGCTCCCCGGTGTGAAATAAAAGGAAACACCCGGTGCCGTAAGTATTTTTGGCTTCCCCGGCCTCAAAGCAGGTCTGGCCGAAAAGGGCGGCCTGCTGGTCCCCAAGGACGCCGCCAATGGGAAGGACGGCCCTGAAAGGCCCGTCGACCCGGGTCATCCCAAAGCCTTTTGGGTCAACAGAGGGAACAATGGCCGGAAGGGTATGGGAAGGAATTTTGAGAACAGAGAGAATCTCTTTATCCCATTCCAGGGTTTCGAGGTTCATCAAAAGGGTGCGGCTCGCGTTGGTGACATCGGTCACATGGCGGCCCCCGTCGGGCCCTCCCGTCAGGTTCCAGATAAGCCAGGCGTCCATGGTGCCAAAGATGGCCCGGCCCTTTTCAACCCCGGCCTTAATTTCAGGGATGTTGTCCATGAGCCATTTGATTTTGGGCCCGGAAAAATAAGTGGCCACGGGCAGTCCCGTCTTTTGCCTGAACCGGTCCTGCCCTCCCTCTTGGGTCAGTTCCGCGCAGATCTTGTCCGACCTTGTGCACTGCCAGACAACGGCATTGAAATAAGGTTTTCCCGTGGTCTTGTCCCAGGCCAGAACCGTCTCCCGCTGGTTGGTCACCCCCACGGCGGCAAGATCTTTTCCCTCCAGGCCGGCGCCGGCAAGGCCTTCCTCAATGACAGCCCGGGTATGGGTCCAGATTTGGACCGGGTCATGCTCCACCCATCCCGGCTGTGTGCAGATCTGATCGTGTTCTTTCTTTGCAATGGAAATAATCCGGCCCCGGGTGTCAAAGATCATGAACCGGGTGCTGGTGGTGCCCTGGTCAACGGCGCCGACGTATGGGGTCATGGAACCTCCGGAAAAAATTGAGTTGTGGCTGAATCAAAGGCCGGTTTTCCGTCAAAATCAAGGATAATGATCCGAATCCCCAGCCTTTCCTTTGAAAATACTCTTGCGGCGGCCAGGGCTTTCTCCCCCACCCGGGCCAGGAGGTCCGGATATCCGGGATAAATGAATGAAAAGGCATGGCGGGCCGTGTTGGCTCCGGCAATCCGCTGTTCAAGATCCCTGTTCCCTGTGGTCTGATATGCCCATTGGGCCAGGCTCTGTAAGGTCAGTTCCGATCTGGCCGCATGGGTATGTTCATACCCCAGGGCCATTTTCAGGGCCTTGCCGAAAAATACCGTATAGACCACCGCCTTGATTTCAGGCCGGACCAGGGCTTCTTCCAGGGCGGTCTTGAAAAAATCTCCGGTCTGGATAAAGACCTCGGTTTTCAATTCTTTGAATCTTTCCATGGCAGCCCGTTCGCTTCTCCGGCCCGTGGTAAACACCAATGTATCAGAGCCGCCGGCCGCGGCCACGGAGATGCCGGACCGGATGGTGGCGATATAGGCCTCATGGGACATGGGGGTCACAATGCCGGTGGTGCCCAGGATGGAAATCCCGCCCAGGATGCCGAGCCTGGAGTTCAGAGTTTTCAAGGCCAGGGCCTCGCCTTCCGGGACAAAAATTTCAATATCCACCTGTTTTGACTGGATGTTGAATTGCCTGAACACCTCCGTCACCGAATTTTGTATCATAGTTCTGGGGCCGGGATTAATGGCCGGTTCGCCCACGGGCAGTTCTAACCCCGGCTTGGTGACCCGGCCCACCCCTTTTCCGCCCCGGATGGTGATGACAAGGGTTGCCGAGTCCGAAAGCCTGACCCGTGCCCCGATCTCAGCCCGGTGGGTGATATCCGGGTCATCTCCGGCGTCTTTGATCACCAGGGCCTGGATCTCAAGACCGGAAATCTTTTCAACAGCCTTGATTTCAATGGGCTTTCTTTCGCCGGTCAGAAAAAGAAGGTCCACGGACCGGGGCGGTTCCGAGAAAAAAGAGATCAGGGCCGCCTTGACCGCCGCCGCCGCCGCCGCACCGGTGGTGAATCCTTTTTTAAGCGCTGGCGGCATTTTGATCCTTAAACCTTTGGCAGGCCCGGACAAATTCTCGTGCACAGGCCTCGTTGCTGCCGAAATGAACGTGAAGATAACTGCCCAGGGTGTTGAACACCTGGTATCCCTTGAGGGACAGGGTCTGGCCTTGCCGGGAGGTCACCTGGTAGACATCGGGCGCACCGAATTCAGGGTTTTGCAGGGAGGAATAATGAAATTCATGGCCCCTGAGCGTCATGCCCTGCCTGCCGATGATGGTGTCCCGGGCCAGGGTGATTTCCCGGTACCCCAGGGACCGGAGGCGCGTCGAGACCCGGACGTCAAGGTCAAAACACCCGGCCATGGGATAGATTTTTGTCCCGTCCATGGTGCGCAGGCTTTTGCACAGCACCATGAAACCGCCGCATTCCCCGTAAATGGGCATGCCGTGCTGGCTGAAGTCCCGGATCTGCTGGAACAGCCCGGTTTTTTGGGACAGGTCTTCCGCATATTCCTCGGGATATCCGCCGCCCAGATAGAGGCCGTCAATGCCCTTTGGCAGCCCGTCCTCCTTTAAAGGCGAAAACTCAATGAGCCTGGCCCCGGATTTTTTCAGGATATCCAGGTTGTCCGGGTAATAAAAACAAAAGGCCTTGTCCCTGGCCACGGCAATGAGGGGGCCGGTTTCATCCTTGCGGGGCGGGACTTCCGCCGGTTCCCCGCCCTGGGGAAGGTCAAAGGCGTCAAGGCCGGTGATGAGGCCCTCCATGTCCACATGGTCCCGGACCAGGGCCGACAGCCTTGCCAGGGCCTTGCCGTCCAGAACCCGCTCCTCGGCCGTGACCAGCCCCAGGTGCCGCTCGGGCATCACCACGGATTCGTCTCTGGGCAGATGGCCCAGGCATTTTGTCCGGCAGTTCTGCTCCACGGCCTGTTTCAGATAGTCATAATGCCGGAGGCTGCCGGTCATGGTAAAGATGACCCCGGCCAGGTTCAGATCCGGGTCAAACTCTTCAAAGCCCTTAACAATGGCGGCCGCACTCCTGGCCTTGCCCCGGGCGCTGACCACCAGGACAACGGGCAGGTTCAGCCATTTGGCCATTTGGGCCGTGGAACCGGCTTCAGACAGACCGTCGATGCCGTCAAAAAGCCCCATGACCCCTTCCACCACAGCCAGATCCGAATCCCTGGTATTTTCATGGAAAAGCCGCTGATTGTATTCCCGGGTCAGCATCCAGGAATCCAGGTTCCTGCTGGTTTTTTTCGCAATTTTAGTATGGTGGCCGGGATCGATAAAATCCGGCCCGACCTTGAAAGGAGCCACCTTATAACCCTTTTCCGCCAGATAGGACAATATGGCCAGGGTGAGGGTGGTTTTCCCGGTGCCGCTGCCTGTGGCGGCAATGACAAAGCCTTTGATTTCAGCCTCCACTCTTTTCTCTATCCCTGTGGGCCATGATGGCAAGGGCGTTGACAACGGCGGCCGCAAGATTGGACCCGCCCTTTCTTCCCGTGTTGGTGATAAAGGGGATGTCCAGGGTCAACAGGTCTGCCTTGGATTCGGCGGCATTCACAAAGCCCACGGGCAGGCCGATGATCAAGGCGGGTAACGCCTTTTTCTCCCGGACCAGCTCCATGAGCCGGAGCAGGGCCGTGGGCGCATTGCCCACCACATAAATGCTGCCGGATATCCGGTCCGCCGCCATATCCACGGCGGCCACGGCCCGGGTGATGCCCCGGGCCAGGGCTGCACGGGCCACAGCATCATCGGCCATGAGGCAGATCACCTCACCGCCGGAGGCCTGGATTTCTTTTTTTCGGATGCCCACGCCGGCCATGCGGGTATCGGTAAAGATCCGGCACCCGCTTCGGATGGCCTCGATTCCGGCCTGGACGGCTTTGGGATGGAATCTGACGGTTTTCATATAGTCAAAATCCGCCGAGGTATGAATCATTCGTCTGACCACAGGCCATTCAGAGGGGCCAAAGGAATGGGGTCCGGCTTCGGCGTCGATGATCTTAAAGCTCAGGTCTTCTATGTCCTGGGGTTTCATGAGAATTTACCCTTTATATATATGGTTTATTGTTCGCATGCTTAACTGAATACCACCTTTTTCTAATGCTTTGCAACCGCTTTCAAAGTTCTGTATCCGGTGAAAATCCGTGTGGCCGTCGTGATCAGGCAAAGGATAAAAAAAAGAACGGCAAAAAACGGAAACCGGTCCGGAAAAAGGCAGATGAGAACAAAAAAAACAAGGGTTTCCGTTCCTTCGGTGAGACCCCCCGTATAATAGATGGACTTATGGGGATAGGCCATGGAGGTTAAATTATTTTTCCGGGCCAGGGCGGCAAAGGCCAGAAAACTGGTCCCCGTGCCCACAAACCCGAAGATGAGAAGGGCGGCGGGAAGGGCATTGGCTTCGGGGGCGGCCAGGGCAAACCCTGCCGCCACAGCCGAATAAAAGATAAAATCCAGGCAGATGTCCAGGAAGGCCCCGGCATCCGTAGGTCCGTACAGCCTCGCAAGGGCGCCGTCCAGCCCGTCCATGATCCGGTTCAACAGGATGAACACCAGACCCGGGGTATAATAATTCATCCAGATGGATAAAAAGGTCGCCAGGCCCAGGCCGAACCCGGCCAGGGTCACCTGGTCCGGCTGAATCCTTTTTTGTTTCAGCATCCGGGCAACGGCGGTCAAGGGAAGATTCACCTGTTTTATAATCCAGGCATCCAGCATATATTATCCTTTGTCCAGGTTTAATATTCTACCGCCCCCGGGGCAGTCCCCGGGATCATGGGTCACCAGCAGGGCCGGGATATTCATCTCCCTGATCCGGGAAAAGACAAAGGTTCTGATGACGGCTTTCAAGGTCTGATCCAGCCGGGAAAAGGGTTCATCCATGAGCAGAGCCCCGGGCTGGGCCAGAAGACTTCTCAAAAGACTGACCCTGGCCTTCTGCCCTCCGGACAGGCTCGCAGGGTCCCGCTTTTCAAAACCTCCAAGTCCGGCGGATTCAAGGGCCCGGCCCACCAGGGCCCGCCTCTCGGGGCCTGAAATGTTTTCCCTGAGGGCAAAGGCCAGATTGCTGCCGATATCCATATGGGGAAACAGCAGGTCGTCCTGAAACAAGAGCCCGATATTCCGGTCTTCCATGGGCAGGGAAGTAATCACCCTGCCGTTCAGGCGGACCGTGCCGGTCAGGGTAAACACCGGGTCAAGACTTCCGGACACAGCCGACAACAGCGTGGATTTCCCGCAGCCGCTGGGCCCCATGATGGTGGCGATCTCGCCGGGGGCGATCACCAGGCTCATGGGATCAAACAGGCTCGTCCCCTGTTTTTGGATATGGAGGTTGTCCAGTTCAAGGCACATGATTGTTTATACCTGCATTCCTTTCCGATTGTAATACAAAATTTTCGGGGCCATGAGGGCCAGGGCGTAGATGATCAGCGGCAGGGCCTGCTGAAGCAGGGCAGACACGGCCAGGGCCCGCCGGTCCGAGCCCGAAGCCATGCTCACGGCTTCCGTGGTAAGGGTTGAAAACCGGCCCGCCCCCACGACCATGGTGGGGATATACTGGGCCACGCTCACGGAAAACCCGATGGCAAAGGAAAATAGAACCGGTCTCACCAGCATGGGCAGCTTGATTCTGAAAAGGGCAAGAAAATAGGATCTTTTCAGCAGCAGGGCCTGGTCCCAGAACCGCTGGTCATAGGACAGATAGGTGGCCTGAAGCACCAAAAACAGATAGGGCAGGACAAAAATAAGGTGGGACCAGAGCAACGTGATCCAGGAACCGTCCAGGTTCAACACCACCAGCACAAGCTGGATCCCGGCCATGAAACTGATCTGGGGCATCAGCAGGGGCAGGTATAAAAAATAAAACACAGGAGTGTTCAAATTCCGGGTCCCCTTTCGTTTTGAACCGGCCCCGTGTTCCAGGCATCCGATGGTCAGGACCAGGCCTAGGAACCCAGCGGCCATGCCGGTCCAAAGGGTGGTCATGAAAGGGTGAAAAGACGAAATAAGGCCCGTGGTCCAGAATTTTAAGGACCATGAGGCCGGCAGAACCTCCGGGAACTGCCATTGCCGGGCAAAGGACCAGATCACAAGAAGGAGGGTGGCGGCCCCGGTAATGCCCATAATCCCCAGGCCGGGCAGGAAAAACAAGGGTTTCAACTGGGTGAGGATGGATCTGCGCCGGCCGTTGACAACCCATGGGGCTAAAAAAAACCCCAGGATTTTTTCCACGAGAAAGGCCGCAGCAATGCCTGCCCCCACCAGGGCAAAAAGAAACAGAGAGCCGCAGGCCGCCACCAGTTTGAGGCTCAGATCCGGGTCGTTAAACCATTTCAGGATCTGCACGGCCAGGGCCGGGGGCGAACCCGGCCCGAGGATAACGGCCATGTCCACGACGGAAAAAGAATAGGCTATCACGGCAAACACGGACAGCCGGATATGGGGATAGAGCCCGGGGATTAAAATTTTCAGCCAGACCTGCTCCTTTGTATAGCCCAGGGCCCTTCCGGCCAGGAGGGATTTTTCCATATCCAACTGGCCCATGGCGCTTATCATCACCATGACCAGGAAGGGGATTTCCTTGATTACCAGGGCCGCCGCAAGACTGAGGCCGTAAGGATCATTCAGAATGATCCAGTCCGGCGGAGAAGAAAAGCCTGTTATTCCCGGAGATACCATCCGGACGAGCCACCCGGAAGGAGCGATTAAAAAACCAAAGCCGATGGCAAAGGCGGCATGGGGAATGGACAGCAACGGGGAAAGGGCTTTTTCAAAAAGCCTCCAGGTCCGGCTGCCGTGGGCGCAGCAGATCCATAAAACCGAAAGGCCCACCGCAGAAACAGAAGCCGTGATACCGGAAATCAGGGTCACCCGGATGGAGGAAAAAATCCCGGGATAAGACAAAAATTCCTGCCAGGGGGACAAAGAAAACCGGGTATGGCCGATGACGGGCAGATAATCCAAAGAAGGCAGGAGTGTGCCTAAAAATCCGGCCAGAAGGGTAAGGCCGAAGGAGACCATGATGAAAACGGGAAAAAACCCGCTTTTTCCCAGGCAGGTCAAGGGTAACATGGGTGTCTTTTACTGGTTATATTTTTTAAGCCAGGCCTTTTCCAGGGCCTGAACCCATGAGGCATGGGGTTCGGGCAGAACCCGGCCCAGATCTTCCGGACCCAGGGTGGCCGGTGGTCTTGGAAGGGCATCAAACAGAGCCCTGTCCTCCGGTGAAAGGCGCTGTATGTCCAGCACGGTGGGATCTCCCCAGATTTTGGAATCTGCCTTTCTGGCCTGGGCCAGGGGAGTCAGCAGAAAATCGGCAAAGACCATGGCCCCCTCCCGGGCCGAGGAATTAAAGGGAATGGCCACGAAATGGGCATTGCCGATGGTGCCTGAAGCATGGACATAGGTCCGGACCGTATCGGGAAGCTCCCCGTTTTCAATGGCATTGGCGGCGGCATTTGGGTTGAAGCTCAGGGAAATATGAATTTCGCCGTCATTTAAAAGACTGAACATCTGGGAGGCGCTGCCGGGAAAAACCTTTCCGGTTCTCCACAACAGCGGGTGGAGCCGGTCCAGAAAATCCCACAGGGGACGGGTATGGGCCTCAAACTCGGCGGGTGTCACCGGGTGATTCAGCACCTCAGGGTCCTCGATCAATTCCATGAGGGCCTGCTTGATAAAGGTGGTGCCGTGGAATTCAGGGATGGCCGGGTAGGTGAACTTCCCCGGATGCTTTTCCAGAAACGCCAGGAGATCCCCCATGCTTTTCGGGTGGGCGGACACCCTTTGGCTGTCATATAAAAACACCAACTGGGCCGTTCCCCAAGGCGATTCCAGGCTATCCACGGGCACGGTAAAATCATAGAGCAGGTTTTTTTTATTTTTTATATCGGCCAGGGCATAATGGGGCAGTTTCCGGGAAAAGGGTCCGAACAACAGCTTGTTTTCCTTCATGGTCTTGAAATTTTCACCATTGAGCCACATGAGGTCCACGCTGCCGGCCGCATTTTTGCCGGCGGATTTTTCAACCAGGATGCGGGATACCACATCGCCGATATCCGTGACCTTGACATGGATCACCCGGACCTTGTATTTTTCCTGCACCCTTTCGGCAGCCCATTCAATATAGGCATTGACGGGCTGGGACCCGCCCCAGGCATTGAAATAGACGGTTTGGCCTGCAGCCGCCGCGACAATGTCCTTCCATTCCTTGCCAAGGGCCGGGGAACAGGAAAGGATAACGAAATATACTCCCAAAAGCATCTGTTTCATGATCACCTCATTTTGGTGAATAAGAACACTGACAGGGTTAATATCCTGTGCCGGGATATCTTTGTCAAGGCTAAAAAATTATCCATTATTTTCTTTCCCTCCATTCTAAAAATCTGATATGGTTTGTTTTTAAATTTTTTGGCCTTACTTTACTTAGGGAGTTTTATTTTGGAAGACAAGGGTATTATCCGGTTTGCAAGCCGTATGGATCAGCTTCCGCCGTATCTGTTCGGAATGATCAACAAAATGAAGATGGAAAAAAGACGCAACGGGGACGATGTCATCGACCTGGGCATGGGAAACCCCATGGACCCCACCCCCGAAGCTGTGATTGAGAAACTGGTGGAAGTGGCCAAGGACCCCAAATCCCACCGGTACCCGGAAAGTTCGGGCATGCCCCATCTCAAGATCGAAATCGCAAAATATTATAAACGGCATTATGGGATTGACCTGGACTCTGAAAAAGAGACCTATTTCACCATCGGGTCCAAGGAAGGCATCTCCCATCTGTGCCTGGCCCTCATGGGCCCGGGAGATTCGGTCCTGGTGCCGGCCCCGGCCTTTCCCGTCCATATTTATGCCGCCGTCATAGCCGGGGCCAATGTCATGAAGATCCCCATAGCCCCGGAAGAAAGCTTTTTAAACCGGATCATCAATATCTGTGAGTCCTGCTATCCCAAACCCAAGGTGCTCATGCTCAATTATCCCCACAACCCCACCGGCGTGGTCACGGACAAGGCCTTTTTTGAAGAAATCGTCAAGCTGGCCAAACGCTTCAGATTCATGGTGATCAGCGATTTTGCCTATTCAAAAATCACCTTTGACGGGTACCGGGCCCCCAGCTTTCTGGAAGCGGACGGCGCCAAGGATGTGGGGGTGGAGTTCGGCTCCTTTTCCAAATCCTATAACATGGCCGGGTGGCGAATCGGGTATTGCGTGGGAAATTCACAGATGGTCCAGGCCCTGGGCAAAATCAAGGGCTATTTTGACTACGGCATCTTTTCTGCCATCCAGGTGGCCGGCATCATTGCCCTGCGGGATTGCGACGATACCCTGCCGGAACAGTCCAGGGTCTATGAGGCCCGGCGAGACGTCCTTTGCAGCAGCCTCCAGAGAGCCGGGTGGAATATTCAAAAACCCAAGGCCGGGATGTTTGTCTGGGCCAGAATCCCGGAACCCTACGACAAAATGGGCTCCATGCAGTTTGCCGTGGAAATGATGAACCGCGCCAATGTGGCCGTTTCCCCGGGCACCGGGTTCAGTGAAGAAGGAGAAGGCTACCTCCGGCTGGCCCTGGTGGAAAATGAGGAGCGCCTGAGACAGGCCGTCCGCCAAATGAAAAAGGCCATGGACAATCTGTCGGTTTAATTTCAATCCAAAAAATTAATGCCCTGCCTTGTGAAAAACAGGGCAGGGCATTAAAAATCCAAAGATATTGGTGAGAGGATCAATAATCTGATCAATAGTCCAGGGAAGATACTTCCAAAGCATGTTTCTGAATAAAATTTCTCCGGGGTTCAACCTCCTCACCCATGAGCAGGGTGAAAATATCATCAGCTTTTTCAGCATCGTCAATGCTGACCTGGAGCATGATTCTCTTTTCAGGATTCATGGTGGTTTCCCAGAGCTGGTCGGCGTTCATCTCGCCCAGACCTTTATACCGCTGAACAGTGATGCCTTTTTTGGCTTCCAACAGGATAAATTCAAACAGGGTGTCTGTGGAGTCAAAAGAATATTCTCTTTTTTCCTCTGCTTCAGACAGTTTGGAACATATGGAAAACGGGGGTTTGTTAAAATCACTGATTTTTTCATATCCCCTGAGCATTCTTTTATAATCCGTGGTGGCCAGGATCTCCCGTCCCACCCGTAAAAGAATCTCTTTTCCCTGTTTTTCATAGACATCCATCTCGTAAATATTTCTTTCCTCGTCATACTGGATATCACCCGGTAAATAACCAATTTTTTTAAGGTCTTCGGACAGGGCAATAAAATTATTCCGGTCTTCCAGGAAAAATTTATCTTTTACCCCGTTTTTGATCAGGGCCAGCAAAAGAGCTGTATCCATATCCCGCTTCTTTAATTGGGATATGGCCTGATAATAATCGGATAGATGGACCAGAAATGTATAAAAATTTTCTTCGCTGAGGGGTTCTTTATTCCCGTCCAGAAATATGTCTTTTTGGGCGGCGATTCTTTTGACCAGATAGTCGGAGTATTCTTCTTCGTTTTTCAGGTAAACCCCGCCCTTTCTTGACCCTACTCTGAACAGCGGAGGCTGGGCAATATAAAGATAGCCTTTTGAAATCAGATCCGGCATCTGCCGGTAAAAAAAGGTTAACAGCAGGGTCCTGATATGGGAGCCGTCCACATCGGCGTCGGTCATGATCACGACTTTATGGTACCGGATCTTTTCAATATCATATTCTTCATTGCCGGCGCCGGTGCCCAGCACGGTAAAAATATTCTTGATTTCATCGCTCCGGATGATCTTGTCAAACCTGGCCTTTTCCACATTCAGGATTTTTCCCTTCAAGGGCAAAATGGCCTGGAACCGCCTGTCCCTGCCTTGTTTAGCACTGCCGCCTGCAGAATCTCCCTCCACCAGAAACAATTCCCTTTCAGCCGGGTCTGCAAACTGGCATTCGGCCAATTTTCCAGGCAGCGACGCATCCAGAAGGGTTCCTTTTTTTCTGGCCAGCTCCCTGGCCCGCTTGGCCGCATCCCTGGCCCTTGCCGCATCCACAGCCTTGGCAATGATTTTCTTGGCCACATTGGGATTTTCTTCAAGATACTGGCCCAGTTTTTCATTTAAAAGGGATTCGACTATCCCTTTGATTTCATTATTTCCCAGCTTTGTTTTGGTCTGGCCTTCAAACTGGGGTTCCATGAGTTTTACGGAAATGATGACCGCAAGGCCTTCCCTCATATCATCCCCGCTGATCTTCATACTCTGCATGTTTTTGGGAACATTATTGGATGTGGTCAGATAGGCATTTACCGTTCGGGTCAGGGCCGCCTTGAATCCGGACACATGGGCCCCGCCCTCAATGGTCCTGATATTATTGGCAAAGGAATAGAGTTTTTCCTTGAAAGTGTCATTATACTGGATGGCCACCTCGATCTGCACATCTTTTTTATCCCCTTCTATGTGAATGGGATCATGAAGGGCTGTACAGGAACGGTTCAGATATTCCACAAAGGTCACCAGCCCGCCTTCAAAATAAAAATCATCCTTTTCCGCCGATCGCTCGTCTTCAATAATGATCCTGACTTTTCGATTCAGGAATGCCAGCTCTCTCATTCTCCGGGAAAGAATTTCATAGTCGAATTCATTCTGGTTCATGATTTCAAAATCAGGAGAAAAGGTGATCTTTGTTCCTTTTTTATCGGTGTCCCCGATGACTGTCAGTTCGGTTATTTTATGACCCTTTGAATAGGATTGATGATAAATCTTCCCATTCTTATACACTTCCATATCAAGCCGGCTGGAAAGGGCATTGACCACGGAAATGCCCACCCCGTGCAATCCACCTGACACCTTATAGGAATCCTTGTCGAATTTCCCACCGGCATGCAGTTTGGTCATGACCACTTCACAGGCAGGAATTTTTTCCGTTTCATGCATTTCAACGGGAATGCCCCGGCCGTTATCTATGACACTTACCCGATTGTCCGGATGGATGGTCACAACGATGGTGTCGCACTGCCCGGCCATGGCCTCGTCTATGCTATTGTCCACCACCTCATAGACCAGATGGTGAAGACCTTCTATATCCACATTTCCGATATACATGGAAGGCCTTTTGCGAACCGCTTCCAGACCTTCTAATACTTTTATACTACCGGCATCGTATTCTTTTGTTTCCATATTTTCATTCATGATATATGCATCGCCATGATTACACAAATAAGCCTGTCATTATCTAAACTTTTAATAATACAAGGGCTCTTGCTTTCTTTAAGATTTAACACCACTATACTGTCGTCAAATAAACTTAAGGCATCCATAAAATACCTTGGATTAAAGGCACTTTTAATTTCATCGGCTGAAAACGGGATCATGATTCTTTCTTTTGATTCACCGATTTCAGGATTGGTGATGGTCACCATCAGTTCATTGCTCTTAAAATCCAGGATCACGCTTTTATATTCATCGGAGGTCAGGATGGAAATACGCTTCATCAGGGTTGAAAACATCATTCTGTCCACTTCAACCGGTATCATGTCCTGGTAGTTGATAACCGGTTTATAATCCGGATATTCTCCCTCTAACAGCTTGATCATGACGGATTCATTTTCATCCTGGAAAATAAAATGATTATCCTTTATTCCCACGTTGAAACTTTCCTTGTTCCCGTCAATAAATTTATTCAGTTCGGATAATCCTTTTTTCGGAACAATGATACTTTCCTCGGGAAGATTGAGATTTCCTTTAAATTCAGCGTCATAACAATGAAGCCGTTTTGAATCCGTGGATACGATCCTGAGTCTTTCGCTGCCGTCGTTTATGATTTTCTCAATCAATGACCCTATAACATAAATTCTTTTTTCATCCCCGGAATAACCGATAACAGATGACATCTCGACCATTTTTTTAAGGTCTTTAGACTTTATTTCTATAAATTCAACATCCTCTATAACCGGGGTTTCAGGGAAATTTTCATGGTCCGAGGATACAATATGATAAATACTGTCCCCTCTTCCGATTTCCACCCACCTGTTTTCCACTTCATTGACAAGTATTTCATCGTTCGGGTATTCCCTTAAAATCTCATAGAATTTCTTTGAATTGATGGATAAAATCCCTTCCCTGTCCACTTCTGCCCCATAGGTACCGTAAAATGCGGTTTCCATATCGTTGGCAGTGATGGTGATACTGGAACCGACAGCCTTGATCAGAATATCGGAGGTGATGGTCAAACTGGTTTTTCTTCCGGTGATGCCCTGAATTTTTGAAAGCACGTCTACAATTTCTTTTTTATTGAATGAGATTTTCATCTATCCCCTTTTTCAAAAATTTGTAATTTTTGCATCTGTAAATCTATCTTAAAACACCTGATTTATCAAATATTAAAATTTGCGTTCTATTAATAAATATCATTTAAAAAAAACAATAATATTAATAAGGGGTGTTCATATGTTGAAAACTTTTTAATGCACCGAATTCATTCGTAAAATTATCAAAATGAATGATTAAAAAATGTTTATTTTTCTGATAAAACCCCAGAGTTTTAACGCCCTTTTTTTTCTATGTTTAAAACCGCCCGGTTTTGAACATTTTTTAAACCGAGCCGATCCAGTTTTTAATATCTTGCAATCCCTTATGATTCCAATCATCTGCAATCCGTTGGGCAATATATTTTAAAAAGAGGGTGTCTATAATTTCAAAAACCCTGAAACAGAAAAATGCTTTTTCAAGAACCAGCCCTTCGATTTCATCCCCGGTTTTTGAAAGATCTGTTTTCGGTGTTTTAAGGCCGGTGATATTATAACTTTCCCCTTTGATGGTGAATTTGTATTCATCTTCATTAACCTTGCAGTTTAGATTGATCTGGGTCACCCAGGCCCCTTTTTTCAAGGCGGTGGTTCCCTCTTCAAGCCCTGCTTCATCACCCTTGATGGTAATTTTTTCTTTTGCTTTATCCCCTAATTTATTTTCAAGAACAATGGAATTACCGATTTCAAGAGTGATAACATCCTTTGAACCCAGCAGGGTTGAGAAATCCGTTCGGGTTTCAATGGAGAACCAGATCCAGGTTAAAAAATCATTGCCCAGAAAGGTGTATTTATTATAAGCCGTTGCAATATCAAGCATGGGTTTACCTCGTATATTTTAAAGGGGCCAGGGAGAATATCCTGTCTTTATCTGAATTTGAAAAAGCGGATTTTGTTTCAACCAGGGTATAGGGAAAAAGCCGGATGGGTTTGAGCCTAAAACTCTTAAAGAAAAGGGTTTCAAAAAGTTCGTTGGCCGCCTTCTGGGTTGTAAATAGATATAGATTCTGTTCTTCGTAATTCCAGAGTATTTCATAAATACTGGGAACAGCAGGAATTTTGTGCATGAGAAGATCCATGACCATTTCTTTAATTTCAGTCTTTTCATTTTTCGAGATGAATTCCCTTCCGGATTTTTCCATTTTTTTTTCTATTTCAAGGGCCATGTATTTTTGAACCAGCCGCACAGGGATGGATTTTTTATCAATCCTTAAAGAAAACAGAAAAAAGGTTCCAAACTGGATGGAGAATTTATCAAAATCAGGATTATAAGGGCTTTCAAAAGGGGTCCACCCGGCGGAAAGCGTGTCAAATTCGCTTTCCAGCTTTGGAATGGAATAAGCGATCAAATTATTGCGGACTTCTTCAGCGGCAGAACCCTCAAATTTTCCCTCAATATGATACCGGCTGATGGAATGTGTGGAAGAAATTAAACCCATATTGTATCCTTGGTCGTATTAAAGATTAACGTATCAGTTTTATTAAAAAAATATATTTAACAGACAGCGTCTCTTTATCACAGGCGAACAAAAATTGATAGGACTCAAAAAAACATATTCAACTTGATTTTCAAGTTTTATAATTCTGGAGGGCATACCCGCTGTCTTTTTAGGCAACGGTTATTATAGGTTGACATATATTGGAGCTAACTGTTAGTAATTTAGCTATAAAAGAGCATAAACAGCACCAAATTATATTTTAAATCAGGCGTTCGGGGTCATAATGAAAAATAGAACCAAAGGGCAATTGGAAGCTGAAATATGCGAGGCTATAATAAAATTTGAAAAAGAATATATGGGCCGGGGGCCTTTGGAAACCAAGGCTTATATAATCGACGATATGGTGTTGGTGCGTCTTAAGAATGTCCTTACACAGGCTGAATTAAAGCTGGCTGACACCACGGAAAGAAAAGATGGACGAGAATTGATCAAGCGCATTCGGATTACTTTGTTGGAACAGGGTAGGCCATTGCTGGAAGAATCAGTGGAAAAGATAATTGGTATAAAAGTGAAAAGCCTGCATACCGATATCAGCACGGTTACTGGAGAAAGGGTGATTCTTTTTTCTATGGCCGCCCCTCTTTTGAAAGTTTTAAAATAAAAATTTGGTTATAAAATGTTTATTACAGAATCGGAAGATTGTTTAAATAAATATGTTCAAGAAAATAATTGACATAAAATATAAAAAGTGTTCCTATTACCTATAATCTGCGGAAAAAAATGGTGTGTGATACAGTTTTTTCGGGGGATTTGGGATCGTGAAGTGATCGAGTCTTAATGTTGGAATAGGCCCTTCAACAGCAATGAAGGGGGTATGAAAAATATAAGGCTGTTATCCGTTATATTAAAACGGGTAACAGCCTTTTTTATTTTAAGGGAGAACACGGCATGTCTACACCACACAGTTTTTCGTTTCTGCGCCGGGGTAAGGTCAGGGATGTATATTCAACCGATGATTACCGTTATCTTTTAATAGTTGCCGGGGATCGTATTTCAGCATTCGATCACGTCTTGCCCAACGACATACCAGGCAAAGGAAGTATTCTTACGAGATTGTCCAATTATTGGTTTGATAAAACAAAGAGGTTGATTAATAACCACATTTTAGATACCCAGCCGTCTCTGGAAAGCTGGGCAGATGACGGCCGGTGGCGCCGGGACCAATTGGCGCAGAGGTCGGTGCTGGTGAAAAGAGCCGAGCCATTACCTATTGAGGCTATCGTTAGAGGGTATCTGGCAGGCTCGGGCTGGAAGGAGTATCGTGAAACAGGCCGCGTATGCGGGAACTTGCTGCCAAGGGGTCTGGTGGAGGCAGATCGATTGCCGGAACCGATCTTTACGCCATCCACCAAAGCAGAAGCAGGAATACACGACGAAAACATTTCTTTTGAAAAAGCTGCGGATCTGGTTGGATGGGATATTGCCCAAAAAGTGTGCGATATCAGCCTGAAGCTTTACGGCTTTGCTGCGGACTATGCAAACGAACAGGGGATTATCATTGCCGACACCAAATTCGAGTTTGGGCTTATAGATGGAGAATTGATTCTTATCGACGAACTGTTTACTCCGGACTCTTCCCGCTTCTGGCCGGTTGACACCTACCGGCCCGGCTCCTCACCACCCAGTTTTGACAAACAGTTTGTGCGGGATTATCTGGAAACAGTCGGATGGAACAAGCAGGCACCCGTTCCGGAGCTGCCTGAAGATGTTATTGCCAAGACATCGGAAAAGTATCAGGAGGCCCTAAGCCGATTAATCGAATACTCGTAAACATTAATTTTTATAAGGAGAAGCACCATGACTGAATATGATTATTGGAAACTTTTTCCCAGAATGCCAAAAAAGGTGACCCTCGGTGATATTACCGTCCGGGACGGATTTCAACATCTTGAAAAATTTATTTCAACGGAAGCCAAGATTACTTATATGGAAGAGCTGATCTTTGCCGGCTGCCGGAATATTGAGGTCACCAACCTCGGAAACCCCAAAAGCATGCCTCAGTTCAGCGATGCGGAGGCCCTCCTGGCCCATCTCAGAAGCAATGAATTCGTGAGTCGTGCCGCCAAAAAAGGGATTAACATGGATGATGTGGTTGTCACTGCTGTTACCATCCGGGAACCGGCCGTTGACCGGGCCATTGAACTGAAAAAGAGGGGTGTCGGACCGGACCGTTGCCTGATGATGGTCTCCACGGAAGAGCAGCATCATTTTGCCAATTCCGGTACCACCCTGCCCAATTATTTTAAAGAAGCCGAGCGCTGCATCCAAAAGTGCTCGGATGCCGGCATCAAAATGTGCGGAACGGTCAGCACCATCTGGGGAAGCCCCATCGGCGGGGCCACCGACCTGAAGGATGCCGTGGAGTTTACCAAATACTGGCTCTCCATCGGCGCAAGCGATATTGAACATGCCGATCATGACGGGTCTGCCTCGGCGGCCCAGGTCTACCGGTATTTTTCCATGATCCTGGATGAGATCCCGGATACAAAACTGCATATCGCTCATTTTCATGAAACCAAACGGGTGGCTTCTGCTTCCGTCTTGGCCGCCCTCCAGGCCGGGATCACCCATTATGAAG